>JAEOSY010000534.1 GCA_016840125.1 Candidatus Helarchaeota archaeon
AAAGAAAAGGGTATTCGGCAAATTGATCTTCAAATAAGGGAATTAAGACAGATAAGAATCAATTTAGAGGAGAAAATTGAAGAGTACGATGAAATTAGGGGAGATAAAGCCTCAAACTTAAGAAAGTCAACGATAGAATCAAGACGTCTCCAAGGACAGGTGAAGGTCAATAAACAACGAGTTGAAAAATATAAATCAGAAATCGTTTTAAATCGCCAATTATTAGAAAAACAAAAAGTAAGTTCGCATGAATTTGAACTCAAAAACGTGGAAATCCAGAAGCAAGTAACACATTACGAACAATTATTACAATTTACAAGACCTAATTATAGTTATGCAGTACAGAAAGTATTGGAGGGGCGAGACAAAGGAGAATTGAAGGGAGTAATAGGTACGATTATAGAATTGATTGAAGATATTAAGTCTGAATATGCAATTGCTATTGAAGCTGTAGGAGGAGTGAAGTTACAAAATATTGTTACAAAAAATTTTGAGATAACTAAAAAAATTATTGATTATGTGAAAAAAATAAAGGTGGGAAAAATTGTCTTTTATCCGTTGGATATACTCCAAGATTGGAAACCGAAACCTACACCAAATAATCAAAAAGTTATTGGAAAAATAATTGATCTCATCAAATTTGATCGTGATAAATATAATCGGGTTATGACTACAATCTTCAAAGACACTCTCCTGGTTCAAGATTTAGATACTGCAAAAAAATATCGGTCGTATCGTGCGGTTACTAGGGATGGAGACGTAGTAGAGCCTGGAGGGTGGGTTACTACTCGGGGAAAATTTGAGCCGCGGTTTCTGCTAATAAAAGAGTTTTATCGAAAGAAAATAGCTGAATTAAAAACAGATTCGAAGAAAATCCAACAAATTTCCAAAAGTCTACAAGATGAGCAGGCAAATATTGAGAGACAGAATCAAAGAAAGCAAGTTAAATTGGAGGAATTAGTAGAATCAAATAGTATTACCAAAGGTCGTATTCTTGAATTAGAAAAAAGGATAAAAGATATAGAAACCGAAGTAAAAAAATGGCAGTTAGAATTGGATAAATTAAATACAGATTTAGTAGAGGCTAAAGCTGAGGAACAAAACGCACATATTACATTATCAAAAGAATTAGAGGAGTTAGATATCCTCAATAAACAAAAAGAAGAAGTGGAAAATGAAATCGCTGATACGGAACTAGGGAAAACTGAAAAATTAATTGATAAAAACCGTCGAGAAATTTTAAAATTTAGAGAAGAAAATCGAAAATTCGAGAAGGAAAGAGAAATTTTTAATTCACAAATAAATCAAATTGAGTCTAATCTAACAATAAAAACATCCCGTATAGAAGATATCAATAATCGAATTAATAATGAGCTAGGACTTGAGCGTCAGAATATCATTTCAAGACGACTTGTAGTATTGAAAGAGACTGAATCTGAAGATAAAGAAATAACCGAAATTTTGGAGAATATAAGTGGCATTGAAACAAGAGAGAAAGAAATACGGGAAAAGCAAAGCGGAATCTATCATTTAATTCATCAAAAAGAAGGAAATATTGAAGATTTCAGGCGGTTCATTACTGAAGAGTTACAAAAGAATAGAATTCGGATTGAATTAAGGATACAAGAACTGGATAATCAAATAAAAGACTTGGGTTTTGAAATTACTGAAGATTTTAAAATTAATTTAGAGCATACCAATCAAGAGATTGATCGCTTAGAACTAGAAATCAGTTCTTTAGGTTTAATCGATCAACAAGCTCCAGAAAAATTTGAAACAGAAAACGCAAGATTAAAAGATTTATTGACTAAACAAAGCACATATGAGAGAGAACTAAACGAGGCCTTGGACACTAAAGGGGATTTATTAACCCAGAAACGGTTAAAATTTTTAAAGACGATTTCTGATATAAATACATATATGAATGAGATTTTTATCAAATTATATGGAAAAGGGAATGCGGCTCTAGTCTTGGTTGACAAGAGAAATCAATTAGAAAGTGGTATCGACATAAGAGTAGACGTTGGGAGTGGAACTGTTGATTATATTGGTACTCTATCGGGGGGCGAAAAAAGTATGGTAGCTTTGGCATTTATTTTTGCAATTCAAAGATTTCAACCAGCTCCAATATATTTTCTCGATGAAATTGATTCTTATTTAGATGATACTCACTGTGAAGCTTTGGGATATTTGTTGAAAGACCTATCACACAATAGTCAATATGTTGTCATTACTCCTCGATTGAATGCATTGAGTACACACGCGGATAGAATTTATGGTGTATGGTTAGAGAATGGAACTACAGAGATTGTATGTCAGCAAGCAGAGGATTTCGCACCAGTTGAGGGGGCTTAAATGGCTGAGAAACGGTCAAAGGAAAATGGACTTAGCGATATTTTAAATATATATCAAGAGGCTTTAAAGAGAAGGAGGAAAATTGAGGATTTAGATTTAATAAATTTATTTTTCAATCCATTACGAGCCACAATAAAACAGGGGAGATACGATTATACAATAGTTAAAGCAGTTTATTCAGCAACAAATCTTCTCGAGTTAAAAGTTCAGGGTCTATTGGATAAAACACTCCAAAGGAAAGAACGCAGAAGACCTAAAATTTGGGATTCAAAAGAAACCGCCCTATCAAACGTATTAACTTTAACAAAACCTATTCAATCTTTATCAAAACCATTACTCTCAAATAATATAACCCAGGCCTATGTTGAGTTGATGATACATCGAAAGAGGACGAGGGTTTATAATACGGAACCTGACAGGATGTCGTATGACCCCATAGAAATTGAGCCTATTTCCATTGAAGAAGATAAAGATAAACTACTTGAAACGATTCGATTATTGAAGAGATCCTCAATTGAATTACCAAAATTAATGAGGGAAAAAACTTGGGACGAAGCAACAAGAATTTTAAGTATCCTGCTTCATCTTGCACATGAAGGGAAAATTAAATTGCATCAAAAAAATTTCCCAAGGGGTACGATTATAATAACTTATGAGGGGGGGAAAAACTGAATCATTTGGAATTATTACAGGCGCTCTTGTTTCTGAGAGGTTCTGATGGAATTTCATTATCTGACATCTATAGTATCACAGGAAAAAAGGACATGGAGTATGCATTTTTCCTTCTTTCAACTCTTGAGGAATCATTAAAAAATACACCAGTGCAAGTAAAATTTATCCCCACATCAAAAAGATACCAAATAGTGATTCCCAATGAAATAATCGCGTCCCTAGAGGAAAAGCAAGTGCTCAAGCCGGTTTTATCCAAAGCGGCGCGTGCTACTTTGGCGTGTGTAATAATGAATACTATAAAAGAAGAGCCAGTTACTGTTTCACTATTGAAAGGTATACGCGGTTCAAATGTAATCAATCATATCAAAGAATTAGAAGAAAATGGATATGTTTCTCAGGAAAATAAACAAATTTTTCTTACAAACAAGTTAATATCAGAGATAGATATTTCAGCATTGGTTAAAGAGTTAGAGAAAACTGAGCTTGAACTAGAGAAAAGCTTTTAATAATTTGAATTCTTGTTTCACTTAGGAGTTAAAGTAATGACCAATCCTATCAAAAGATTCTTTCAAATATTGAAGGAAATCGTTCTATTCCCCCTCTCATTTCTACAAATAAGACGGGCCTATCAAGATATGGAAAAATTAAGGAGCATACCAGACGACCCGGAGGAGAGAAGAAAATTGCTAAAAAAGCTGGGTATAGACGATGAGATGATGCCATTCTTCGAGCCTATGATGTCTCCGCAATTCCAAAATGAGCAAATGCAGGAAGTGGACATGTCTTACTTAGAGGACGTTGATGAAGAGGATGGCGAGGACCCAGAGGATTCTGACGAATAATTTCAGTGAAGAACTTGACAAATAGTTTAATTACACTTTATGTAAAACCACATTCAAAACAACCATACATAAAAAAGCTAGAAACTAACATTTATGAGATGGCAATTTCATCAAAACCAGAAAAGGGGAAAGCAAATAAGGAAATCATTGAAGAACTCGCGACATTTTTTAAAATCAAGAAATCTCAAGTAAAAATTCTTAAAGGGTTTAAATCTCGGCAAAAAGTAATTCAAATAACAGATGTATAAATAAGCCATGATTTAATTTATAACAAATTAAGTTTTTCTGCGACTAGATAAGGTAGACTGCTGGATTTAACATTAGCTAAAGGTACTCCTAGAAGAGAGAGAACGTTTTTAAATGAATTCTCAATAGCTTCGATTTCTTCGCCCCACATTTCAATTTCTGCAGAATAACCCAATTCTGCGATTTCTTCTACCGCAATGATAAATTTCTGAGGGTGTAAAACTTCATATAATTTCCCGCTCGTTTTTTGGATCATAAAATGGAATTTAAAATCCCATGATTGAAGCAATTTCTGAGCAGTAGATAATTCGCCTTTGAATAGTTCTAATTTCCCCTCAGGATATTTAGAGCGTTTAAATTGAAAGGTTTTACCAGAGATCATTTGGTTTTCAGTAAATAATATTCGAGCTACTTCATCGGGGGATATATGCTCTCGTATACGCATTGTTTTTTTATTGGGGTTCCAATTGGAGGCAGGATTTTTGGGAGAGTAGATATGATCATTAAATTTATAATCATAAATGACTTTAGCATCGAGTTCATTCAATTTTTTTTCGAATTCACCCATGTTACCAATCAGGATTCTTATTTCGGATTCAAATTTTTTCTTCATTCCAGATATCTCCAATGATCTCTTTGCATTAAAATTACCGACTAACTTTTTAATAGTGTTGTAGATTTATTATTGAAAGCAAATTACGAGAGGAATGATTTTCATGAGTCGAACTTTAGAAATTGCGGAAAAAATTGCAAAAACGAAAGGATGGAAAGTTAATCCAGATAGGGATGCAGCCCAAGGAATCATAGATGGACTCAACAAGAATAAAGAAACTAAAGGTAAATATTACTGTCCTTGTAAGGTGGTCATGGGTGATCCAGAAGTAGATAAAAACATCATTTGCCCATGTAAAGATGCTCAGAAAGAAATTGACCAAACGGGAAATTGTCATTGCACATTATTTTTTGAGGATAAATAACCCGGTATTGAGTCAAAAGGGAAAGCTAAAAAACATCCAATTAGGGAGTCCCCCCGTAACTAGAACTAGGATAATAAAAACTAATAACACTGTTAGTGAAATTATCATAATAAAATCTTTAATTTTTAGATTTAAAGGGTAAAGATACGTTCTCTTTTTAACCGCACCAAACGCTCGAGATTCAAGACTCTCTGCCACAACCATCGCTCGTTGGATCGAGAGTATAATCAAGGGAATTATTACTGGGATGAAATTCCTGACTTTCTTAATTATATTCCCTTTCTGTAGTTCTAGACCACGAACCATTTGTGCTTCACGAACGTTTTGTGCTTCTTGCCCTAATGTAGGGACAAATCTTATTGCTAAGGAAAGTGCAAAGGCAAAAGAAAAGGGAAACTTCATTTGGATTAGACCTTGACTGAAATCATCTGGGTGTACAGTTAAAAAGAATAAAGAAAAGGCTGAAATCAGAGCTAATAATCGTACACTCATAGCAACTCCGAGATTAAAATCAATGAAAAGTGTATCAATAACAATGATGAAAATAGCTAAGAAGACCAATCCTTTAAGGGTGTTGAGCCACTGAGTTACTATTTTACCCGCGATGAAGAAGGGAACTAGGAAAATAAATAGAATTAAAAGCGGTATAATATCATTAAACAATAGAGAGATGATAGTAATGATGATGGCAAAGTATAACTTCGTACGAGGGTCCAGATTATGAATGAAAGTATCTTTCATTTTAAATTGGAATGCATCGAGGAAGTTTATTGCCATTAAATGTTCATCTCTTAATTAATTCGAGAATTCTTAATTTCATCTCTTTGAGTGATAGAACTTCGTTTTCTAATTGGAGCAAATCAGATAATTGAGCAAGCTGGGGTTCAATTAATGATGCTTCTTTCAATATTTTACCGTTAGCAAGGAGATATTTGGTTGGTCCATCTGATATTATTTCTCCTTTGCTCATCAAAATACATCGGGGGATGTATTCTGCCGTAAATTCCACATCATGCGTGATTATAATAACTGTTACCCCATTCTTATTCAACTCTCTAAGTAATTGCATCAGTTTTTGTTTTTCAACAGCATCCTGACCAATTGTTGGTTCATCTAAAATCACAATTTTTGGTTCTGAACAAAGAATTGAGGCAAGTGCTACGCGTTTACGTTCACCTCCACTAAGTAAGAAAGGGGATTGATCTTTATATTGTTCTAAATTAAACCGTTTTAGAATTATTTGAACTTGATCATTTATCTCGGACTCATCATATCCAAAATTTTTTAAGATAAACCCGACTTCTTCTTCTACAGTTCGGCTGAAGATTTGATGGTCGGCATTTTGAAAAACGAATCCAATTACACGAGCTAATTCAGCGACAGATAGAGAAACAATATTGGTACTATCAATAAAAATTTCTCCCTTGGAGGGTTGTAAGAGACCAATCATTAATTTTACCAGAGTGGTTTTCCCGGCTCCATTTTCGCCCATTATCCCTAGAAAATCACTATCACCTATCCTTAGATTGATATTTTTTAGGACATTTGTAATACCGTCATATGAAAACCATATATCCTGACATTGAATGATTTCTAATCACCTTATGAAAATTTCATTTTATACTCTGTATTTTTTCTGCGAGTTCAGCAGGTGTTAAAGGAACTCTTTCAAAGAGTAAGCCTTCTTCTTTCAGCATTTCAGCGAGTTGGACGATTTTCGGAATACCAATTCCAATTTTTTTTAGGTTTTTATCAAGAAGAATAGTTTCAGGAGGCCCATCTAGGATGATCGACCCTTGTTCCATAACAATTAAGCGATTTATTAGCGGAGAGGCTAACTCAAGACGATGTTCAATAATAATGATAGTTTTATTATGATTTGAATTCAAATTTTGTAGTAATTCTAGTATCTTTTTAGCAGCAACAGGATCTAGGTTAGAGGTTGGCTCATCTAAAATAATAATATCGGGATTTAAAGTTAATATCGAAGCGATAGCCACGCGTTGCTGTTCGCCCCCCGAAAGTTCATAGGGAGCTTTTTCTCGTAGGGATTCCAACTGAAATTTTTCAATAGATTCTTCAATTCTAGCTCGAATCTTTTCAGATGGGTACCCCAAATTTTCCATCGCGAACCCTAGTTCACGTTCCACGTTCATAGCAACCAATTGATTTTCTGGATTTTGGAATACCATTCCCACTTTTTTTGCAATCTCATAAACTGGAACCTTTATGGTATTTAAGCCATCAACTTTAACTTCCCCTTTAAATACTCCATTATGAAAATGAGGAATCAGACCGGTCAGACACCGACAAAGAGTCGTCTTTCCACATCCCGTTGGACCACTTAATAAAATAAAATCGCCTCTTTTTATTTCTAAATTAATATCGTGTAGAGTGGGAGCGGAATTCCTCATATATTGAAAGGATAGATTTGAAATTGAGATGATATTCACAGGGGAACCTCTAATTCAATAATTAACTTATGTTCGTAAAGGTAACTTTCAATAAAAAAGTAATTACCTATTAATGAGTAATTAAGCTTTCTCCGATAATTTTTCTTTGAGTAATTCGAGTGCGAGGGTCAAACCAGCTTCCAAATTGTCTTTCCCATTGCAGCCTGCAGCGGCATTATGGCCCCCGCCTTCACCATGCATAACAGGTCCAACTTTCTCCATAATATCCTTGGCTAGATTAAGATTCGTTTGTTTAATAACTGCGAAGGATGCACGACTACTCATCCGGATTTCTTCTTTATTTTTCCCATAAACCAAAGCAACATCTGCACCTAATCTTATAAGAGCGCGACATGCACTCGCTTCATATGCACTAATATGGGAGATAACAACAAGCCAACCATTAAATTCATGAAGAGCTAATCGTTGTGCGGCTTTCAATCGAGCGATACGTTCAGGACGATCAATAGATATGGATAAAAGAGACAACAGCTCGGAGTAATTAACTCCTAGTTCCAGTAGTTGGTTAACAACATGGATAGTCTTATTGCTGGCCAAGAGTAAATGTCGAGAATCATAAAGAATGCCCAGAAATAGCAATGCCGCCGTTTCTTGGGTGGGAGTGACGTTGAGAGACTGATATATATCATAGACTAACTCGGTTGTTGCGACAGCGTTGTTATCAATTATCAGAAATTGAGCGATTTTCTGAGTTTTAGGATGAGGAACATGATGATCTATTACTAAAACTGGATTTATCCAATTGATCTTATGTTGTAAATCTCCAAGCTGCTCCACACTATTAGCATCTACTATGATAATCCCATCGCTTTGAACCTCGTCAGGATTTAAAATCTTTAAATTAAATTTATCAATGATTTTTTTGGAGACAACGTTCACATCCTTAAGGCAAACGGCCGTTCTCACCTCGGGATAGAGTGTTTGGGTGAGCGCCGCGATTGCGAATGCACTACAAAGAGCATCAGGATCTGCATTTTCATGTGCAGTTATTAAAACAGCTTTGGGGTTAGCCATTTGAAAAAACGCTGTGAATATCTCTTGCAAATTTTCACACCTTCAAGTATGTACAAGATTACGGATTATTTAGTATTAGAATCATAATGTTTTAATTTTCACATACCCATTTAATTTCATACAAGGGTATTCAATAGAAAATTCCCTTAATTTAAGAAGATTCGCCGCAGGGGTAACCAAGCCAGGCCAACGGTGCTGGACTCAAGATCCAGTCTCGAAGGAGATTGAAACGCATGTCGTTTGGACCTAAATCCGTGGGTTCGAAAAATCCCTCCAAAGAGAAGGGGTTCGAGATTCCCACCCCCTGCATCTTTTTATTCTAGGAGTGGTTTCTGATGACGGATGTATTTGATTATTTTATCTATCTAGGTATCGCGGGACTTGGACGTTTCTTGGATATAGCCTCTACGTGGTATGCCTCACGAAATCTAGTCTTAGAATCTAATTTACTTGCGAAAAAGTTAGGCTGGAAAGGAATTCTTATTATGAATATAGGATTATGTTTCGTTTTCGCTTTGGATTTTTATATCGCCCTGGTCCTTTTGGTAGTGAGTGCATTAGCGGCTAGCAATAACATTGAGAAGGCTTGGGTAACTCAAACGGTCGGGGAAGAAGAATATAGTCAGATCTTCAAAAAATGGGTTAGGCAAGCTGAATCCCGGAAACTATTTTTTAGTGTTCTCGGAGGCGGTGTAATATTCCTTTCTATAGGGATTATACTAATGGTATTAACTACTGATCTAACCGCATTCTTTATTGGATCTGGGCTTGCAATCTTCGCATTCGCGGTTATGTTTCATAGGATTCTAGCTTTCTACAAAATAAGAAAAACAACTGAAAATTCCGAAAATAAAGGGTAATTTCTCGGCAGTGTATCTGCCGATTCCATTTTTCCTCTTTTTATTCACAACTTCAACAGGAAGCGAGGGATTATTATATATTTTTTAAAGATAAGTTTGTAGAGATAGGTGTGATGTTTTTTTTTTGAGAATTTAAACAAAATCGATCTTTGGTAGGGCAGAGTTTGACAAAAAAGGAACAGGTCATTCAAAAGAAGCTATCAGATTATTTTGCCAAGGATAAAAGACGGACGCTAAAAATTGGGTTGATGGGTTCGCATGATACTGGGAAAACTACCTTAGGCTATACGATCTGTGGGAAATTAAAAACCCAACATTATCTGGTGGATTATGTTGCTGAAGTAGCGCGACATATTCCTGCGACACTCAAAGTTAATGAGGGAACGAACTTCTGGACACAGTATTGGATCCTTAATGAACAGATAAATTCAGAGATTCTTGCGATACTGAGAGGGGCTAACATGATAGTAACAGATCGAACGGTAGTAGATAATTATGCTTATGCTTATCGTGCAGCTCTTCCCCATGTGAAACAAGTGAAGAAAAACGATCTTAAAGTGATGGAAGCTAAATGTGTGCATTGGGTTAAGACGTATGATTTCTTGTTTTACGTTTCCATTCCTAGTAAAAAAATGGAAGCTGATGGGTTTCGAGCAACGGATAAGGGGTTTCAATTGGAAATCGATGAGTGTATCAAAAATATCATTGAAGATTGGAACCTTAAAGTCGTTACTTTACAAGGAGATAATGATGAACGAATAGAGATCATGTTAAATACGCTTTTCAAGAAAAAACTCTAATTGTTCATAGAGGTCGGACCCGTGCATTTTGATACTCATTGCCATTTATCCTTATTTTCGGATATTCAGTCGGTAATATCAAGAGCCAAGAATAATTCGGTCAGTTATATATTGGCTGTTTCGATGTATTACAAAGATAATTGGGACGTTCTTAAACTCGCGAAAAGCTATTCAGAAGTTATCCCAGCGCTTGGAATTCATCCAATTGAAGCGCCAAATCTTACAGATGTAGAGGAAAAATTGGAAACAATTGAAAAACTAATGATAGAAAATGAGATTAGGGTGGTAGGAGAGGTAGGGTTGGACCGGTACTTCATTAAAGAAGAGAAGCTCTGGAAAAAGCAAGAGTATGTTTTTAACCATTTCTTAGCATTTGCATTAGACAAAAATCTACCCATTAACCTACACGGGAAATACGCGGAAAAAGAACTTTTTAGTACTCTATCTAACTATGATCTAAATGTAGTGGTTGTGCATTGGTTTGCGGGATCTCCTGAATTAGTAAAAGAAGGAGTTAATCGAGGATATTATTTCTCGGTAACTCCAGAAGTATTCTATTCTAAAAGAATGAAACGTCTTGTAGAACTAGTGCCCATTGAGCAATTATTAAGTGAATCTGATGGGCCTGTGAAATATAAAAAACCTCAAAAGTTTGTTGGAGAACCCGCGCTTATGGGTAAGGTAATTAACGAAATAGCAACGATCAAAAACCAAGACTCTGGGGAAGTAGAGCGGCTAATATATAAAACCGCAACAGACATATTTCTAAAGTAATCTTATTTTTATTATCAAAATTCGGCGGTGGGCGTTCAAAATAGTAATAGGAGATTGAAGTTCACTTAATAAATAATGAATAGTAAATACTTTTGATGAAGATAATATTTATGGGTATTAATAAAATAATGGGAAAGTGAATTATGGGCATTCTAGGGCTTACAATCCAGCAAACTAATGGTATCCCGATAGTTTCAAAGACATGGACTGAGAAGTTGAGCAGTTACCAAGAGACAGATAGCATGCTGACGGCAGGCTTTATGAGTGCTATTACCTCCTTCGCTGACAGTTTTGATCAAAACATTGATTTCATTCAACTATCCCCAAAAAAGGATCCGGATAGCAACGGCATCAGTGCTGTTCTGAATTATTTTTCAGAGGTTATGATGATTTGTTTTGCTGAGCCCTATCTTTTTCTGGATAAGGTGAATTTAAAGCTTAAATGGATTTATGAGAATCTAATAGCAGGAAAATTAGCTAATTTACCAGCGGGTAATGTGTTTACTTTAACGCCTGAGGAAGAGATGTATGTCGAGGATATCTTATTCGATAAGGTTGCTAGATTATTGATTGAAGAAAGAAAAGATCAAATTATAACCGCCTTGGAAGATATCGAAAAATATTTTACCCAAGATGATATTCAAGGATTCTCAATCAATTCTTTTGATAATAGTATCATTTTTAACTATCATTTGAAAGAGAAAGAATTAGAAAATTTACTCTGTAATATGGGAAAAGGGGGTCGCGTGAAGGATTGGGAACTACAATATAAACCAGTTTGGATTGAAAAACATCCATTCTTAATTAGCTATACGAATTCAGCAGTAAAGATCCCCGTTTCGAGCATTCTTAAAAAAGATGATGACGAATCTCAAGGGGAGAATCAATTATATTATGGAGAGGTTCCGCTATATTACTACATCATAACAGATACGGACTGCTCCATTGGACCTATTATGGAAAAAATAAACACGACTCTACACCCGATCTTCGTGGATTACAAGATAGATGCAAGTAAAATCGATTTTGATTTATAGATGTATTCGGATTACCATCCAATATAATTAATTTTATCCAGATTTGGTTAGGAAGAAGAAAGATTACATCTCATAAAGATATTTTTCTCTAATTAGCGGGATTTCTTTAGAAAATAAGTTCTTTATTTTTAAAATTAAAGGTTAAATTTTCACACACCTTCTCTCGAGCATTAAATTGAATTATTTTCTTATATCAATTAATGAAAAGAGATCTTCCATGTAACATCCCGATATATCACTTAACATCCCCTGATATTCTCGACCTTTAAATACATTCCAGTGGAAGAATAGTATAACAAACTAGAAACATGTTTGAGGAAAAAAAGTTGGAAGAAAAATTTAGAATAGTTCCAGAAGAAATGAAAGGGTATGATGGTATGATTGATGTTGAAAGAATGAATGTTGGAGAGTTTTTAATAATCGACAAAATTTTAAAAAGAATTGATTTGAAGGAATTAAAAGATCCCATTTGCATTCAAGGGATGCCGGGTACTGCAGATATTGGGAAAGTTGCGATCGATCAGCTTGTTGCAGTATTGAAGGAGAATGTAGAAAAAATTATGGAGATCAGTTTTAATGATTATCCAGCAGGAGCGATCATAAATGATGCGCTTCTATATGCACCTAAAGCTGAAGTTTATTTCTGGAAAGATCCAGCAGGGTACCATGACATTTTCTTTGTTACCGCAGACGCCCAACCAATGTCCCCAAAGGGAATTTATGGTATTTCAGAATATATATCCAATCTAATGTTCAAATTCGGAGTAAAACTCATCATCTCCTTAGGAGGCTTCCCTGTCGAGCATACAAACAAAGATACAAAGGTATTCATCAGTGCAACTTCAAAAGAAGTTCTCGATCCTTTTCTTAATTTCACAAATGTTGAGAAAATTTCTAAGGGAGTCGTTTTAGGACCGAATGGACTTGTTCCTACATTAGCTAAAATGAAATTTGATATTGAAGGCGTTGTTCTGCTCGCACAAACCAATGGCTATCAAGCCATGCAAAGCGCAGACTGCTATGATCTACGGGCATCGATAGCGCTGGTTCAGATTCTTCACACGAAATTTGACCTTCCCTTTGAAGCCCAATTTACTGAAGCCAAGATTGAGGGTATGGTAACTAAGTTAGAGGCAGAAAAAGAATCCATCAAGCAAGAATTAGGTTTAACTGAAGAAAAAGTCGCCGCATTAAATTATTTCGGATAAATTTTCTCTTTTTTTAATTTATTCCATTCTTTTATTTTGGAATTTCCTATGAACAAAAACTCTTTTTAACTGAAAATCTAAATGAGTAACACATGTGTGCTGTAATAAATAACTTTGAAACCTTTCATTTCACGAATGAACTTAAAAAAGAGTGTTTAAAAACGGTTCCGAAGAGAAGAGACTTTGAAATCTTCCTGCTAGGTTCTTTCCTTGCATTATTTGCGGTTATAGTTGTTTATTTGTTGATAAACGTATTTACTTACGATTATTGGTTTTATGTAATGCTTGGAATGGTCTTGGTAATTGTTATAGCAGGGTATCTAATGGACAGACGATATTCTCCAGATTGGGGTTACTATATACTTGAAATTATTAAGGAGATGAAAGGAGTCGATACAGTCAAATTATCTGAATTTATAAATGAAGGACAACCTTTTTTGGGTGCAAATTTAGGTAATTGCGAGAAGTTTCTAAAAATAGCAGATGGATTTATTAAAAATGAAGTCATAGAGTTAGTGATTAGGGGACCTACCATTTACTTAAAGGGGTTTGAACCACCTCCTGAAGAAAAGGAGGAAGATCCAGATGAAGAAACTAGCTGAACTAGATGAGAATTTTATTCGGTTGATCAGGTCTGCGTTAACCGCAATTGATGGGCTTTGGTTTTTAGAGGTTGAAAAAAAATATGGATTTGAAGAGGCCTTTGAATTAGACCTTAATGTTTGGAAACGATATGGCCCGATTATTGTGAAGCGAATAAAAAAAGCTCTTGGAATATCGGATAATACACTCGATTCATTTCTTAAAGTTATGGAATTAGTATGTGCGATTGATGGTACAAAATTCAAAATTAAAGAAAAATCGTTAAACCAGGCATTACTTCAAATAGTTTATTGTCCTTGGTGGGAAAATCTTAAACGTTCCAATCGAGAGAGTTTAGTTCGTTGTGATGTAGTGGACAAGACTATATTCCCGGAATGGGCAAAATCATTCAATCCTAAATTAGAATTTAAGTTGATTAGAGGGCTACCTGAGGGACATGATATTTGTGAGTGGCAGATTAATCTGAGAGATTAAGAAACCAATTAAAATTTATAAGGAAAAACAAAAAATGGGCCCGTTTAAGCTTGTATGTTTCGATTTAGATGGATGTCTGACAGAGAGAGACGATTCTTGGTCCTATATACACCGTAATTTAGGAGTTTGGGAACAGGCGAAGGAACATAGGAAACAATTTTTTTCAGGGAAAATTGACTATCAGCAATGGGCGGATTTGGACGTGGGATTATGGAAGAATACCCCCATCGAAAATTTGAATAAAATTGTTCAGAAAATAAAACTTCGTCCAAATGTCGAAAAAGTTGTTCGGGAATTGAAAGAACGTGATCTTTATTTAATAATCTTATCTTCAGGGCTTTCTTTTTTTGCCGATAGTGTCAAAAATCAATTTCAATTTGATTTAGCAATTGCAAATTCCCCTAAAATTAGTGAGGAGGGGAAGCTTACTGGGGAGATTGATGTAGAAGTCAGCTATGATGATAAGCATTTAGTCCTCCAAAAAGTTCTTACCTCCCATAATATCAAATTAAATGAATGTATAGCTATAGGTGACGGGGAAAATGATATTCCCCTTTTTAAAGAAGTCGGATTTAGCATCGCATTTAATCCGATCAATGAGGAGGTTGCTAATTCAGCAACCGAAGTAGTGCGAACTGGAGATTTATTAGAGGTCCTTTCCATTATTATATCAAAATTAGAATAAAAGACAGAGAGATGAAATATGCAAAATCGAGATATTTTATGGGCGATTTCATTACCATTTCGTATGTATAACAAAAAGGAGTTAGATATTAATAAATGTATTTTTATTCTCAGTTTTGATACAGCTCTACCAAATATCAATGTCACTACAGCGCGTCAATTAATATCTCTAGCTTTAAAAAAAGGGTGGATAAACAAAGTAGAGGGGGAAAATCTACTGCATGCCAACTTTGAACTCTGGGAACCGAAATTTTTTCCACTTAATTGGCATCCAAATTTCACAAATTTACAACAAACTCCCACAATAAATTTGACGCCTTTAGATTCCACCATTGAGTATAAGCCAAAAATATCAAAAAGAATTAAGAAAGTAGAACCTCTCGAGGTATCACCATTATCCCCGAGAAAAAAGACGAAAGAAAAAAAGAAACAGCCAGTAAAAAAGCCAAAGAAAAAAGCAGGGAAAAAGAAAGCTGTGAAAAAGGAAGAAACAGAGGAGATTCAAATTAAAACAACCCCGGAAAAGAAAAAGGCGCCTAAAAAACAGAAAAGGAAGGGGCAGAAAAGCATCCAAGATTTTTTCGGTAAATAGTTAATTGGGGACTATTTTTTGTGGAAAATTATGCGCCCAGATGCGGAACGAGTATGGAGAAAAGGTGAAATCCGTTCTCGATTCAGTCGGTATAACGCGATTATCAATAAAGAAAGGGTAGCACGCTATTTAATAACAAAAAGGATTCCCATTTCAATAGAACTTGATAGTTCGGTACATACGGAAAAACTTTGGGATTTGCATGATCGTATAGTAGGAAAATTCAATACACTTCTCAAAGAAATAGATGAACATTCAAATCCTATAAAGTATTATGAGGGGCTTGATTCCCCACAAACATCATTCCTCGATTTGAAAATTGAATTAGCAACTCGAATTCTTAAGAATTGTCATTTTTGCGATAGGAAATGTTCAATAGATAGGGAAGTAGAAAAGGGTACATGTAAATTAGGAATGGAATCGTACGTTTCAAGTTGGTTCCATCATATGGGTGAGGAAGCACCATTAATTCCTTCAGGTACCATCTTTTTTGAATCATGCAGTTTTAAATGCGTCTTTTGCCAGAATCATGATATCTCCCAAAATCCTAGTTGGACAGTCGCAGTGAACGGGAGAAAGTTAGCTGCGATAGCTAATGAACTCGCTCGTGAAAAAGTAAAAAATATTAATTACGTAACTCCCTTGCCCAATACTTATGTGATCATTGAATCTTTTAAGTATCAAACTGAAAATATCACACAATTATGGAATAGCAACATGTACTGTTCGAAGGATACTATGAAGCTACTGCTGGAACTAATGGATTTCTGGCTACCGGATTTCAAATATGCTGTAGACGAACATGCTGAAAAATACTCGAAAGTACCCCATTTCTTCGAGACAGTGACACGGAGTCATAAAATGGCACATGATGATGGTAGCGGTGAAATGATAATTCGTCATCTGGTTATGCCAAATCACGTGGAATGTTGCACTAAACCAATACTGGATTGGATCGCTGATAACACCCCCAAAGCTGTAGTAAATATTATGGGGCAATATCGCCCAGCCTATCAAGCAAATAAATACCCTGAGATAAATAGAAGACCGACCGGCAAAGAATTAAATGATGCCAGAGATTACGCGACAAAATTAGGGATTTTATGGGAACCTGTAAGTTAGAAAGGTTCTAAATGAAAGGAAGTAATCTGGAGTTTTGAATTTAAGGGAAAAAGTGTTCCTAGCTTTTAACTTTAAAGTGAAACTAAAAAATACTTAAAGCATTAGTCATTTAGATCAGTAAATCTCCTTCAAGGAATTAAAGAAGATGACGCACAAAGATTTCGATACGGAAGATACGGTTATTTGTCTAGATGTTTCACGGAGCATGGCACGAAAAGACTTCAATCCCTCGCGTTTGGAAGCGGTGAAAGAGGCGCTCATTACTTTCATTAATATAAAGAACGATATTGATAAAGATGATCGTTTTGCGTTGGTCACATTCTCAACTAATGCGAAAATAGTCCAGGAATTAACAAATGATACCGACCAGATTATAAATGCAATTAAGAACGTGTCACCACAAGGAATTTCGAGTCTAGGAGAGGGACTAGCCATCGCGCTTCATGTAGTCTCAGACCAAATTTTGAAACAGGGGAGCAACATCAACCGTGTAATTGTCATTTCTGATGGAAAACCATGGTTGGGAACAATCGACCCATTAGAGAAGGCACGGATCATGGGTGAAGTAGGAGTACTTGTGGATACTATTGAGGTATCAGCATCACGCGCAGCATGGGGTTCAAATATTCTTGAATCCGTTGCGGTTCTCGGAGATTATCATCAAGCCACTGATGCAAATTATTTATCGATTACTCTGAGATCATTATCTCACAAGAAAGATGTCTATGAACTGAAGAAGACCACTCCGAAACTGCATCTGATAGCTGCGGATTTACTGATTCCCAATGAACTCACCGATGAAATTCTAGACGCAATAAAACACGTAAGTAAGGTTGAAGGAGAAAAATGTATTATTTGTAGAATGGTAGATTGTGGAGTTTGTAGATCTACTGACTGTGGAAGGCTCTGCCCTTATTGTAAGACCTATATGCATTTGTGTTGTGCAAAAAAATGGTCAGAAGAGAGCAAAATGGCAGAGGCGAATGTTTTTCGCTGTCCTCACTGTTTATTCCTATTAAGACTTCCGGAGAAGGATACCAGCCGTATTCCGCTGAAAGGCGATGATGAAGCCGCGGGTATAAAAAAAGGGGAAAAACTAGGGATAAAAGAGTCGAAAATTGGGGCAAAAGTCGGAAACTTTTTTGTGGAACACGGTCAGGTGAAATTGGTAGCTAAATTAGTTAATGAGGACAAAGAACTCTATTTATCTTGGGAGAATTGGGGATCACGTGACTTCAACTGTAATATAATTAGCGGTATGAACGAGATCATTTGTAAGGAATTTACACCAAAAATCAATTGGGTAGATCGCACTTGTTCAGGTTTTATTTTACGAGATGTGTTGGGATGGTTTTCAAAACCAAGCTTAGAACAGGGTATTTTTTTGCTGGACCTCATTCAGTTCGAAAATTGGTGTAAAGTTGTATTAGGTGATATCCAGCAAATTAAGGGAATTTTATCGAAACATTCTGAAATTCAGGTCGAATCAGATAACTTAATAGATTTTGAATTTATTGTGAATATTAAATATAAGTCACCTATAGATACAACTGACCGCAATAAGCTTGATCAAAGATTATTAGAAGATGCTGTCAGGTATTTACAATTATTAAGAAACCGCCCCTATTCGCAAATTTCAATTGGTCGGAAACTGGAAATTTCGCGTACTCCAATTAAGACATCTGTTATTATCGAATCCTCAACAGTTACAGAATCCATGGAACCTTTTGTACCTCCAGAACAAGTAACTGACCCAATAGATACATCTCAAATACAGGAACCCGTAATTGCTAGTATTGAGAACCCTTATACTGGAAAGACAGTTGAATTACCAACCTCCGCATCATCAGAGGCAGATATTGGAACTGCAAGAACCTTAGCTATACCAAAAGTACCGAAATCAAAGAAAAAAGTTCAAAAATTACCAAAGATTGAAATCCCGACGCAGAAAACCACTGCAGAACCTGTGCAGAAAGCCCCAGAGAGTCTAAAACCACCACCTAAAAAGACTAAACTGTCATGTAAGTCATGTAAAAAATGGTTTGA
>JAEOSY010000007.1 GCA_016840125.1 Candidatus Helarchaeota archaeon
AAATGTATCCGAAAAAAGCTAGAAGAAGAAGGGAAATTTCATCCCGATAATATGTTACCAAATGGTGAGATAAGAGCAGATCTAAAATAAGGAGTTAAATTAAAAAAAGCAGGTAATTGTAAAAATCTGATATATCACAAATCTGATATAGCTCTGATAATTTAAAAATAAAGTATTTATCTGTAATTAGAAATTAATTTCTCTTCCGTTCTAAAGTAAAAACTGGACCTTAAGAGATGTTAACTTAGTTGGTGTAAATATGTCTCAATTAAGAAGCGAATTAGATGAAAAAGTCGGTAAAGGAAAAGTTTCAGATGAAGCTGACCTATTAGAGTCTTTTGCTTCGGATGATAGCATTCTACCAAGACAATTACCGGAAATTGTAGTATTTCCAACCACAATCAAAGAAATTCAAGACATTTTAGCTATTGCCACCAAGTATAACCGAAGCATTGTCCCATCTAGTTCGTCCGAAAAGTACTATGGTGCAACAATCCCCAATGACAAAAGCATCATCATAGACTTACGGAAAATGAATCGCATATTAGATATAAATGAGGAGGAGCGTTACGTCAGAATTGAGCCTGGTGTTACCTATAAGCAACTACAAACCGAATTAAAGACGCACGACTTACGAATTATGGTCCCCCTTGGATTCCCTAGTTCTGCATCCGTAATATCCACTTATATGGAACGCGTTCCCCTACTTTCAGGTCCCAAGATCCTATTATCTGAAGGCTGGCAGTGCATCCTTAATATTCAAGCATGCATTCCAAATGGTATGACCGTTAATACAGGTACGGCATCCTGGTGTAAAGATAGACCGTCCTTCCTTCCATCCAGCCCAATAAGCGGTCCTGATTTGTCAAGAGTCTTTTCAGGTTCACAAGGAACTCTGGGTATTATAACTGATTTAATTATTAAAGCAAAATATCTTCCAGAAATCAAACGAGTTGTGTTCATCCCCTTTGATAACATTGAAGATATAATTGATGTCATCTATCAAATTCAATACTATGATAAGGGACGCGAGTTTCTAGGCATTAGCCAGAAGAATTTAGCTACCATATTAGCAGATGGTGAAAAAATTGCTAAAATCCGAGAAACATTACCCTCATGGTTAGCCATAATGGGGATAGAAGCCGATTCGGAAGAGAAATTTCAAATTGATTTAGATGATTTAACGGATTTTGGAGCACCCTTTCAAACGGAGTATAAAGTTGATGGGAAAGATTTAAGTGAAATATTCCTGAAAGAGTTTGAAATCCCTGATAGGTTAAATAATTTTAGAAAATATAAGGGAAAATGCCTACATATTCCGTTTTATGTTAATTTGAATGAAATTCAGAGATTTAATCAAATGGCCGATGCGATTTCAAAAAAGTATGGGTACCCAATTGACGATCTCTTTGGATATTTAATGCCCGTTGAGCAAGCTCATACCTGTTACTATGATTTCACCGTTTATTACGATCGAAATGATAAACACAACTCCGAACAAATGAAAGAATTTTATCTTGAATTAAGTGAAGCCATTATAGAAAATGGGGGGATTATTGATCGTCCGTATGGTCCTTGGGCGAAGATAATTTATTCTCGAAACACTGCCTACTATAAGTTTTGGCGGCAGGTAAAACAATTGATTGACCCCCATGAAATAATGAACCCAGGACGGTTGAAAATATAGGTGGTTATTATGACGAGTAAAGCCTTAAAGAAACTGAAAGAATTGCGATGGGATATTTACCAATGCAGTTTGAAATGTTTTAATTGTCAATTCGTAAATCCACATGTTCTTGTTGACCAACATCATTATATGAATTGTCCGGCTGGGAAGCACTTCGTTTTCGATGCCTATTTCTCTGGCGGACGAATGGAGATAGCTAGAGGACTTTTGGATAAATCCCTGAAACTCCCCACCGACAAGTTGCTAGAAGTGGTCTATTCATGCACTACCTGTGGGTCCTGCCAAGAAATCTGCCATTATAACCGCGAGATCAGCCCTGTCAAGGTTTTTGAAACGCTACGAGAGTTACTGGTAGAAGAAGAAATCGGTCCTCTACCCGAACATATAGCGTTCATTAATAGCATTAAAAACACACATAATCCCTATAATGAGGATCACTCCAAGAGGTTAGCGTGGCTGGAGAAAAAAGAAAACCTTAAACCCGCAAAGCTCCTCTATTTTGTAGGATGTACGTCCTCCTATCGAACAAAAAATATTGCCCAAGCTACCGTTAAAATTCTTGAGAAACTAGATGTCGATTTTAATATTGCTGGGGATGAGTGGTGTTGTGGGAGTCCACTTCTTCGCGTCGGAGCAGTGGATTTGGGAGAGGATGTGATGCGTCATAATATTGATGAAATGAAGAAACTCGGGGTCGAAAAAGTTATTTTCTCATGCGCTGGCTGCTACCGTACGTTTAAAGAGGATTATCCAGAGCATGGTATTGAACTGGAATTCGAAGTTCAACATGTTTCCGAATTTTTGGCAGATTTAATTAAGGATGGGAAAGTAACACTTGAAGATCTAGAAGTTGATGTGACATACCATGACCCTTGCCACTTAGGGCGACATCTTGGAGTTTATAGCGCTCCTAGAGATGTGATTAAAGCTATCCCAAAAGCCAAATTAGTTGAAATGTATCGGAACCGGTACAATGCTTGGTGTTGCGGTGCAGGTGGGGGCGTTAAATCAGGATACAAGGATCTAGCACTCGAGACTGCCACCGAGCGTATTGAAGAAGCGAAGAAAACAGGCTCAAAAATTATTGTTTCAACTTGCCCGTTTTGCCAGTTAAACCTCATTGATGCAGCGAAAGCCAAGGGTGAAGATCTTGAGGTAATAGATCTCACTGAATTACTATTAAAAGGAGGATTTTCATGCTAGTCGAAGAAAAGAGCGAAATCTTAGAACAATTACAAAAGATTGTGGGTGATAAATACGCCACTGCGGATGAAGCCATAATGATTGGCTACTCCCGAGACCAAGTCATAACCTCGAAAGGTCCTGAAATTGTTGTCGCTCCACAATCAGCTGAAGAAATCCAAGAAGTGATGAAAGTTGCAACCAAATCTAAAATTCCGGTGCTCCCAAAAGGGACTGGGGCCAATATGGGTGGACTTGTTATTCCCATTCATGGTGGTATAATCTTGGATTTAAAGCGAATGAATGAGATAACCGAATTTGATGAAAAGAATATGACTGCAGTAGTAGGACCTGGTGTAACTTATGGTCAACTTCAAATTGAAGCATGGAATCGTGGGATGTATGTTGTGGTTCCAAGCGGGCCACACTCGGTTAAGGTCATCGCCAATATCTGTGGAACTCGTGGGATAGGGCACTATGCAGGGAAGTATGCTCTTGGAGATAATCAAATAATTGGAATGGAGGTTATCCTTCCAAATGGAGAGCTTCTGAAATTAGGCTCTTTTGCTTATGGAAATGATACTAAATCTGCCAATTTTGCGCATGGTCCCGGCCCCGATCTGATGGGGTTGTTTCTAGGGGGATTTGGAACCGTTGGAGTGATCACAAAAATAAAGGTTAAGTTATACCCGAAACTCCGCTATCATGAAATGATGTCGATAGGCGGAAATTTGGACTTCCTCTTTGGCGAGCTAATCGACTTAGTAAAAATTGGATATTCTAACGGTATGCTAGTTCGATGGCCTTACGTTGTATTTATGTTTGCTAAATCGCGGGAAGAGCATTTTAAATGGTTAGATAACCAACTGGTTGAAGGTTTTATTCTCATGTTCCTCGAGGGTACCCAGCGAGATTATAATTATCACGTAAAGCGAATTAAGGAACGCTACAAGAAGAAAAAGGATCTAGCGGTTGGAACTTTATCCGAATTAATAGAATTTATGAAACCAATCATTTCAAAAAGTAAAAAAATCACGGAAGATGATCAAGAGTATGGTTACATGCAGGAACCGCGCAAGTTACACGACTTTATGTATCAATCCGTAAGAATTTTGCGTACCCATGGGGGTTTTGCCCCACATTGTCCCTTCTTCTCGTTGCGAGATGCGAAAGATATGTGGACTTACATGAAGGACTGGGTTACAAAAATCGGCGCACCCATAAACGAAACCTGTTGTTACTGCCAACTGGTAGATGATGGTCACTATGTGTTACAAGAGATGGATTTGGAGTTTGATCCAGACCCAAACAAAATGTTAGATAACATAAAGACTTTTATCGGTATCGGAAAGCCCATGCTTGATACGATGTTCGTAAAAATGAACGGGATTCAGTATTACTTCTATGCTAGTGGCGAAATCATGGAGACCATTGGTCCGATTTTGATTCCAGGTCACTTTCATCTGTTGAAGGAGCTGAAGACGCTCATTGATCCCTACTACCTAATGAATCGGGGACGTGGGATTCGTCCATGGAATATAGAAAAACCGCCTTTATCTACAGAAGGGGGATTTGGTGGTGGAGGGATGGCCGCAATGTTCTGGCTCGGTACTTTAGCTGCTGTAATCAATTATTTGAATTATCCTGACACAGAGATGATCGAGAAATTCTTGGAAGATATCAAGGAGAAAAAGATCTCTGAAGAACCACTACAAGAAATTTTGCAATTCGCTTTGAATTCCGCAATCAAGATAGTTTTAACCGATGAAAAACGGGCGACTGCTGATGCAACTGTTAGTGGGTTCTTAAAAGGATATTACGAAGCAATGGTTGGCGAAAAAATAGTGATCAAAACTGATTTTATGAATTTATGGATGATCGAATTCGGTAGTCTAGAGAACTCCGAACCTATTCAAGTATATACGGTCGATAGAAAAGGCGCCCGAAAAAGACCAAGCATCTTGACAGATTATATCTTCGTAAAGAAAGCATTCATTGGTGAAGAGGTTGATCCAATGCTGAGTATGCTCCAAAAGGACGTTGGCAACTTCAGCATCACGCACGCGCTTAATGCCTGGATGCCGATCATTGAAAAATTCTCGGATATGGTGATGATTGTAACAACAAACCTCTTATACAAAGAAGATTTAAGGCAGAAGCTTAACGATATGTTAAATTCAAAAATCAAGACCACTCTCAAAAAATTTCAATAAGGTGAAAATAATGTCAAAAGAACTTAAAGAGAAATATAATGCAATTGTAATAGGCGGAGGCGTAGGAGGGAGTGGTTGTGCCGCGTTACTGGCAGCCGCGGGTTATGATACCCTTTTATTGGAGAAGAATGAGCGCCTTGGTGGTGCTTGTAGCTCGTATTACAAAAATGGATACACCATTGATGTAGCTGTGCATATGTTTGCCGGCAGTACTCATTTTAAGAAGGTTTTAAAAAAGACGGGGCATCGAGACGAAATTAAATTCTATGAGGAGTTAGGGGCGAGGACTACAATGCGTTCTCTCGATACACCTCTAGACGCTGTTAAGACACGCCAAACAGAAGGTGTAGAGGATTCGTTCAAAGTCTTTAAAGAGTTCCTTAAGGTTCTTGGCGCGAGCGATCAAGATGCCGAGGATATATATAGAATCTTTGGGGAAATGATGAAAGTAAGAAGGAAGGAAACATACAAATTAATGCAGGTTCCTCTCTCCGAATGGCTCGAACAATTTTCTACCTCTCCTGCTGTAATGGGTTTATTCGGGTATTTCTGTGGAATTATGTTCACAATTCCTCATTGGGAAGCGTCCGCGGGTGAATATCTATATACCATGACGCAGGGATCGGGTGGAATGTCATATCCCTATGGCGGGGCTATTGAAATCCCGAATGGCTATGGTCGAGTCGTTGAAAAGGAAGGCGGGAAAGTTGCCCTGAGTTCGCGGGTCACGGAAATTATGGTTAAAAATAACCAAGTCGAGGGAGTCATACTTAGTGATGACACTCAAATCAAAGCACCTATCATTGTCAGTAATGCAGGAATTAAGCCTACTATAACAAAACTCTTAGGCGATAAATCAATGCTCGAGACCGAATACATTAAACGCGTAGAAAATTTGAAACCGTCTTACAGTTCCATCACATTTAAGGTCGCCTTGAATAAACGCCTTATAACCGAATACGATGCGGTGCATCTGTTCTATACAAAGATGGCAGAAATAACTGAAGACACTTTACGCGAGGTTTGGAAAGCTTTGAAACGGGGCGATATACCCAAGGAAGCTGCATTCATGTCCCCTATCCCTTCAAATATGGATCCATCCTTGGCTCCAAAGGGGAAACAATTAATGATTTTTGGAGGCATTGCTCCGGCCAAATTAGATAAAGGGAAAAGTTGGCAACCGTGGATTGACCGATATTGGGAAATGATCCTTGAATTTTACCCCGAATTTGAAAAACATTTAGATTTCCTCGATGTCACCACACCACTCGATATAATTAAAGCTACTGGTAAGTCGGAAGCCCCTGTCGAAGGGACCGCTCTTACTGTGGATCAATCTGGCGACTTGCGCATCTCCTCCGAGATACCTAACATTCAGGGATTATATGTGGCAGGTGACACAGCGGGATTTGATGTTCATGGAATCGGTACCCAGCTCGCATTGAATAGTGGAGTTCATGTCTTTAACATGATTCAGAAAGCTTACCCACAGTTCAGCAAAAAATTCATTAGAATAGGAGTACGATAACACTCCTTATTCTGTACCCCTTTTTTATTCTTTTTCGGAAAATTCCGTAAATCGACCATGTTTTCTGCTGATGATAGTGTCTGGCGTGACATCTTTTTTCCTAGCCTCAATTGTTAAATCTAAGTAGGCCCCTTCAAGAACTTCTTCAAATGTTAACCCCAGATCATCCAGTTTAAATCGCCCTTCTGGATCATCTGGATACTTCGTTTCTAGTAGTTCTGGTTGTTTATCCGCGTTTTGGTACACTTTCTTATCAGCCATTTTTGGGGGAATACGCTCGTAAGTCTGATAAGGTAAAGTCATACCTTTCATTTCCCACTTTTCACGCATGAATGAGAAGCACTCAGGCGCGGTCTTATTTACTAATGGATGGGCTTCCTCTTCAATAGGATGCAAGAATAGCCGCTGATCAGTGAAGAGCCCTGACATAATATTTAAGAACCCAATCCTGGAACTTTCCCCTCCGAGTGCAAATGAGCCCACCATTGGAGGTGGAGGAAACCAATTAAAATAATGGTCCTTCAGCTTATAACTTGTCTTGGAAGCCATGCCATCGAACATGAATCCCAATACTTCAAACGATGAAGCTTCCAATACCATGTTCAAACCCGCGCTACACCAGGTTAGCACAATACTATAAAAACTATCATTCCATTGCGGCGTCCGCTCGTTCCTAGCATCTCTCAGCGTTTGAATAATACGTTCTGCTGCAGTATCCAAATTCTTACTTTTCTTTGGAATATCCTTCAATTTATAACCCAATTTCAGATGTCGCCTATCAAAAAATTCATCCTCTTGGTTAATGATCCACCAATCAACAGGAATCCCATCTTCCATATGAAGATTCAACGCAAACATGCATAGACCATCTTCAAAATCATGGAGAAACAAAAAAGTCGTGTCGGCGCTCTCGCCAAAAAGCAATTTCATAGTTCCTTGTTGTAAATCGCTTCGAATCGCTAACACAACGGGAAAGAACGCGAACGTTAAAGTTTTTTTTATGCGTTCCTCTGAAAACTTCCCATCAAGCACCTCTCGTGCTGTATGAATCGATTCATTTAGGCGGATTGTAGATAAATCATAAATAGTATTCCCAAATGCCGTGAAAAAGTTCTTTAGGAATTCCCATCCGTCATCTTTGAACATTTGCCATATATTCGTGCCCAAAGGTAAGTGGAATTTCGTAGGGATGTCATCCGATATTTCCCCGAAGGTATGTTGAGTCATAATCTCACCGTAATCAATTAAACCATCATAATAAAAATTCAGATTAACAGTTAATTGATGGTTTTTATTTCTTATCTAAACTTTTTTTCAAAAACTCTCGAATAATTTTGGTAACTATTTCTGGTTTTTCACCGACGAAAAAATGCCCAACATTCTCGATATATTTGAGGGCAGCATTAGGGAACTGATCTATAGCACATCCTTGCTCTTCTATTCCATCATAGTAATATCTCGGCTGTCCCCTATCATTGCCCGCTTGGAGAAGTAGTACTGGAAATTCCATTGCCTTACAGAGGCGAGATTTGCGGTCTTCCTGCTCCTTAGCAAAAGACGAGGATTTGAAATAAAGGGGAACGCAGTGTGCAATCCCTGGATACGCGAACTCCTTTATTTCACGCTTTACTAGTTTAAATGGGAACTTTGTAGGGGAAAGTGCAGAATAAGCAAGTGGCACAAAAAGTCGTGGAAATCGCATGGCGAAACTTCCTCCACCTAAGAAGAGTACTTCTTGTGGTGATAACTCTGGATCCCAGATGTGGAGAATTTGTTGAGCCCGAACGTAGCTTAAAACTCGCTCCGGATGATTCGCTCCGAGATAATCAGCTATCACAGCACCCCGATCATGAGCCACAATATTAATTTTATCAAACCCCAGCGTGTCGAATAAAGCCAAGAGTTCCTCTGCAACATTTTCCTGGCGGAAATCTCCATCTCCCTTATCGGACTGTCCATACCCCTTCAAATCGATAGATATCACATGATAATCTTGTGCTAGGACCTCGAGTTGGTGATGCCACATGTACCAAGAGGAAGGAACCCCATGCAAGAAAATGACTGGTTCGCCTTCACCCGCCTCTACAAAATGCCAGCGGATTCCCTTCGCTTCAACAAACCGATGTGTCACCGTTGTTACGCCCAAGAGTTCAGTATCCCCATCTTGATTACTCCTTCGCAGGCGAGCAAGGATATAACCCAGAAGGTAAACACCCACATTCCAGCCAAGCACAACTCCTAGCCCAAAAAGAAATACATTTCCTACTAAACCAACACCCCCCATAGCTCCAAACCAAGCTAGAAGAAAACCAAAACATATCCCAACTATTACACCAAATAAAAATATGTACCAATTTATTAAAACTGTTATAATGATTCCTTTCAATGAGAAAAATTTCATAACTGCTTTAAAAGTACTACCGGAATACCTTTTTTCTTCCAATTCTAATAACCCTCTAAAAGATCATTGCTACTGGAGGATTAACCCCTACCCCATTAATAATTTAATCCCAGTTTTTTTACCAAATACCTGGAATTAAGCGCGATTTCGTTTTTTGAGTATATTCCTTGTAGCCATTCAGCTCATTCTGAAGCGTTTTATCTTCATAATAGGTACGAATAATTAACAATCCAATTAAAACACCGACAATCACATAGGAAAGATACGATCCCACGATGAGTGGCATGCCCAGGTAACCTATAATGGCGCCTAAGTAACTTGGATGGCGAACAATCCGATACGGCCCTGAAGTTATCACTTGATGGCCCCTATCCGTTTGAATTCGCACTGTTGCTTCATAATATTTATTAATAAGCATCGGCCAGATTCCTAATGCAAAACCTGCGGCAAATATTATTAATCCAATATACATTAAGTTAAAATCTACTGTGGTCCATTGATATCTCCCGACATCGAGTCCTGCGACCAAGGCGAAAACAAAGAGGAGCACTCCCCATATCACAATAACTGCCCGATCCCAGGTTTTCGCTCCCTCCGGGTTTTTCCCTCGCTGATTCAATAATTCTACATCGACTATATATAATAGAATCGAGGTAAGAATAGTAGTTCCAACCAAGATTCCATATAACAACCATCCTCTGAATAAATCAAACGTGCCTGCCGCTAAGAAAAAGATGAGTGCTTGTATTAATACACTTCCTACTGTGCGAATGGCATATCTAGCTCCGCCACGATCTAGCTTTGCGCGTTCCTTTGATTGCCTCTCTTCACCCATATTTTTTCACTTCTCAGATTTGTTTTTCTTTATAGAAAGGTGTTCCTCGTAAATTCTTATGAGTTTTTTGCTAAAAATTTTGATGTCATATTCTCGTACATTGCTCTGAGCATTTTTTTTATATTGTTTCTGCAAATCTTTCTGCGTGATGAGCTGGAGGATGGCAGTGGTAAGCTCATCCCGTGTCGAAAAGAGGATCCCGGACGATGTACTATGCACAATTTCGGCAACTGCACCGGAATTCACAGAAAGAATGGGACATCCGAAATACATGGCTTCAATAACACTTAATCCTTGGGTTTCGAGTGGTGAGGCATTAATAAAGAAATTTGCCCTTGTATAGGCTTGATTTAAAGCTTCCTGCTCTAAATAGCCAGTGAAAATTACATTTTTTTTATTTCTAGTTTTCTCAGTGATTTTTTCGAGCTTGGACCGGTGAGGACCATCACCAACGATCAGATATTTAAGATGATCTGTTTTTCTTAATACCTCAGGTGCAGAATTCAAAATGAGATTGATGTTTTTCTCTTCTGAAAGGCGCCCAACATATAATGCGACTATATCTTTCGATTCTAAATTCCACTTTTCATTAAATAAGTTTAGATTTTTAGCCTGTATGAACTTCGAAAAATCGATTCCGTTGGGAAGGACTTTCGTTTTAAAGCCATGCTTCTGGCATTCCTCTTGAGCATATTGAGAGGGGACAAAGGAGATATCACAGCGTTTGAAGAACTGGGCGTAGTAGCGCCATGAGAGCTCTTCCATAAAAAAAGAGCCTAGATCAATGGATGTATTAATGAGGGAAAATTTATCCACGCGTTTTAATATGCCTTTAATCACCCGATTGAGAAAAGGCGGGGTCACATATTTCAAATATTTATTCAAAAAAGGCTTCCAAAACTCCGGTAATAGTGTATGCACTGTGCCTATACACGGAATTCCCAACCGTCTCGCGTTGATCAGCCCCGCTAGCCCCATACTCACGGGACTATGAACATGAATGATATCTAGTCCCAGATTCGATTGAGGAATGGTGAATACTGGAAATGGCGCCCAGCGGTACTCAGGTGAAGGAATGAACCTGAATCCTTCACTTGTAAATAGGTATGGGTTATCCTTTTCCTCACCCAGCTCTCCTCGAGGGGCATAGATGTACACCTCATGACCTAAGTCACGTAAACTTTTCTCCAACGCTTTGATTGTGCCGGTTACTCCGTTAATCTGCGAGTATGAATCCGTAAAGAATCCGATCTTCAAATGTATCACGTTAAAAAGGTTTAAAATCGAAGCTTAATTAATTCTATTGATGTCATTTATTTCTAAAACAGAGTATAAATCTTATCGCAGATTAATTTGTTGCAAAATCAAGCAAAGTGATGAGAAGACCTTTCTGAAGATAATACAAAAAGACGGCTGGCGTGAAACTCGTTTTGGCAAAAGAGGCGCGAAATATTCTATCCTGAAGGAGCAATCCGATCGAACTCGTTATCATCTGCGCCTTTTCGAAGTTCAGGATTATTTCTTAGTTTTAGTACATCATGAACCCTCATTCAAGGGTGACGTGGTCTTTCATCTAAAAGGCTTTTGGAATCAATTTCGGGGGAAGAAGGAAGACAACCATGAAGACGATAAACTCGAATTAGCGAACTATCAGCAGGGTACTAACTATTTCAAAGAATTTATAGATAGTGATGCAACTCTGAAGGAAATCTGCGAATTTAGGATCACGGAAACTGAATTAAAAATATTTACAGTCAAATTTGGCTTCATTTCCTTGAAAACTCCTGTCGAAATCTATGTAGCCGATTTAAAAGAGAGCTTATATAATGAAAAAAAAGAAGACTTTAATTATAATATTCGAAAAATACTAGAAATTATGGGCTTTGAATTAATTGAAACTAACCCTGATTTTACCGTTGCTGAAACTCCCAGGATCAAAGAATTTACGCTTCTAATTCAAACAATGAATTTAGACGAATTGGATTTACCCCAACTGGATAAGATCATGAAAAATTTTAAGGCCACTTCCACAGTCATTGTCTGTAGTAAAACAGATTCGATCAATAAAGAACAAAGTCAGAAATATGCTCGTTTAAAGATTAATGTTATTCACCCAAAGGAATTTTTGAAAATCTTCAATATTTATTTACATACACCGATTTCTCAAGACCAACTGCAACAAATATTCAGTAACGGGGGAACTATTGATGGTAATTCTATCGATGATAAACTTCATCACTATTATTTTCCAAATTTCCTTAAAAAAACAACCGAATTATTTCAATATCTAAAGGATCAGACTGAATGGGTGTATTTTGATAATCTAGAATACATGTTTGTTGGAGAAAAAGATTTTTCCAAACAAGAATTAAAAAACATTCTCGATTTTTTAACCTATCCACTGGTTAATTTAGTTTTAACGAAAAGAGAGAAACGTCGCTTTAGAAGCGACAGGAAATCGTATCGTGCGATTACTAACTTAGATGAAATTCAATTTAGATTGAAAAATATTGAGCGGTTTCTTGATAAGTTAGTATCCGCGGAAAAAGATTAATTCCAACCAGAATCACGGTCTTTTTTCCATCGTTCATACCATTCTTCAAATCCGAGGTTCAAAAGCGTCTGAGTTTCAAAGGTCTCCAGTAACCCCAAATCTCCTTTTACAGCATATTCTTCCGCATAATGCTGGACTGCTTGCTTAAGAACCTCTTTTTGCTGATCTCTCGGAAATACGGTGGAGTCTAACACAATTTCATATGTGATATAGCGTTCCCATTCTTTTGATAGAATAGTTAAACCATAGTTTTCTGGGTTATCGTAAATTTTCGACCCTGGGAATGGTTTAAGGGTTGAAAAATTAAAGCGGTCTAGTTTGCTGGAATAAGAAATATTCTTTAACATATGCTCTCTAGTTTGTGAGGGGAGCCCAATGATGAAATTGGAATGACTTCTAAAATCTAATTCTTTAATAATTTTAATAGATCTTTCCACTTGGCTAAAAGTTTGATTTTTTCCGCAAGCTTGAAGAACCGAATCATTTACATCCTCAATTCCGAGAGTTATCTGGTCTGCATTCGCCTTTTTCAAATCATTTAAGATCTCACGGTTGATCAAATCCACTCTCGTTTGGAAATCCCATGCTGGTAATTCAATTTTTTGGGATTTCACTTCCTCTAAAAATAATCTCACCCGTTTGGGATTGACTAAGAAATTGGGGTCTGTAATAAAAAAGTTGTATTTTTTAAACTGCTCTTCAAAAGCTAAGAGATTCTCAATTACCCTTTTTATTGGGAAGAACCGAATTTTATTCCCTGAAATTGGTGAAAGGCTACAAAATGCGCAAGAATATGGACATCCCCTGCTGAACTCAAGATGGAGAAAGAATGGAGGGTACAATTTATCTTTAATAAGCTCAAAATTCGGGGAAGGTATGGCATCCAAAGTGAGATTTCCTTTGACAGGATTAAATCTAATCGAATTGTTTTTACTGTATGCTATATTAGGGATTTCCGTAATTTCCAACTGACCTGATAATCCTTTTACAATATCTAGAATTAGATGATCAATTTCCCCTATTGCAACCAAATCAATAAGGGGATTGTTTTTTAAACATTCTTCGGCTTGAAAGGTAACATGCGGCCCTCCTAACATAAGTCGAACCTCATCTTTTTCGTTCTTGCACATTCGGGCTATTCGCAAAGCAATAGGGTAGTTTTCAGTATATGAAGTAATCCCAACTATGTCAGGATCATACTTTTTAAACTTTTGAAGAAATTTCGAGGATGTCAATACTTTAGGTAGTAACGCATACTCATAGGTATTGCCCGCATCTCTCTCTGCGAGAAAATCTATGAGTTTGACATCAACACCATTTTGATTTAAAATGGTACCAAGATTTATAATTCCGAGAGGGAGCATTTGGGGAGTCATAAGATAGCTATACGGTGGATTAATCAATAGTACCTTGATATTCATCTAAACTAGTACATCCATCATAACATTTGCATTTATAATTCAGCTAAAAAAAATTAGCAAATTAGAAAGACATTGATATAACGAAATTTTGAAATCACATTCAGAGTCTCTCGTGCCACGTTTGTGAGTGCTTTCACGAAGGTGGTTCGTTCATCTCCGGGGAGCACATTAAACCCTGCCTTTTTTAATATCTTTTTAACGTTTTTGGGGTATGGATAGGACACGCTGGGAATTTGTTTAATTTTAAAAAATTGCAGCGCGTTATTCAACAGTATTATTCTATCTAATTCCGAAACCTCCTCATCAAAAACCATTTCTTTCAGCAATCCACTTGTGAAATAATCCTTACCTAGTGTTGCAATTTCTTCGTATCCAATAATTGAACCAAGTATTTTTCCTTGATTTTCCAAAACAAAGATCTCATATCGCCAATCCATCATTCGCTTCAAATACTCGCTCGTCCAAACGCTTGAGATATCCAATCTCTCGGTTTCAGCATTTAATAAATCATTAATTTGATCTAAATCATCATATTTAGCTTTACGAACCGAACCTCTGGTCGGTTTCACTTCACCAATTTTAGAATTTATTATTTTTAATGCGATTTTTCGTAGGATTGGGTTCAAATCCATTAATTTATCCATCTTATCTTTATCCAGGGCTTTGCCTGCATGGCCGTATTTATGAATTTTACGAAATCCTACTCGTTTCAAGATACTCTTACCGCCGCGTCCCGCAGTCTGGAAGGCAAGAACAAGATCAAAATTAAACGCTTCGAGTTGCCTTAACATCTTTTCAAGCAGATTTGATGCAATTCCCTGCTTTCTATTCGCCATCAGAACCTCTGTAATTCCAATAACTGCGGCATTCAAAATTCTCCCACGGATTTTTAAAGTATCAGGATGTGCAATCATACAACCTACTAATTTATCCCCCTTATACGCCCCAACATACAAACGGGTATCTGGAGCATGAAATTGCAGGAGTTCGGCACCCCACTCAGGATAATCCTTCCAACGCTGTTGTTTGGGATTATTACCTATGCATGTCGTAATCTCCTCATAATTTATCTCTCTCATAACTTCGTATCGTATATTATTTACCATCTTTTTCACCGCAATAGGACTTGGTATAATCTGTAGCTCAAATTTGCCTAATCATATAAATACCCTAACTCAAAATTATTCCTATGCATCCGGTTAAGTTTGGGATTATAGGTGGGGGAATTGCAGCACGCTTTCATTTAGCCGCATGCAAAAAGAGTCACAACCTTAAATACACGGCGGTTTATGATATTGATGAAAAGAACACCAAACGAATCGCCAAGGTTTACAAGCTAACTCCATATTATACTATGGACGACCTCCTGAGCAGCGGAATCGACGCCGTGATGATTGCCGTCCCACACTACCTCCACGAAAAATACGTCTCGCTTGCAGCTGCAGCTAACAAGCACGTACTTTGTGAAAAACCGATGGCTACCACTCTTGAAGGATGCGATCAGATGATTGAGGCCACGCGCAAGGCCAATGTGAAATTCATGATTGCGGAAAACCACCGGTTCTTACCAGCACATCAATGGATCAAAGACGCTGTACAATCAGATTGGATTGGAAAACCATTCTTAGTCCGGAGCTACGAAGGTGTAAACGAGATCCCGAATTTAATAAAACCCGGATTATGGAAAGGGGATCTGATCAAAGCCGGTGGGGGAGCTTTAATGGATATGGGCGCCCATAAGTTTGCTACACTTCAGTGGATCCTAAATGATTCAGTTGAATCTGGGTATGCTTGGCTGACAAAACAATGCACAGATCTAGAGGAGAAAGCAGAAGATAACGCGATGATGTTTATAAAATATAAAAGTGGGGTCATTGCGGAGACTACGGTGAGTTTTACGGTCGTGACACCACCAACAAATACATTGGAAATTTACGGAACACAAGGGTCCATTATAGAAAACCACGCTTGGGAAAATCCTATCAGATTCAACTCTTACGATGCAAAAATGGCAACAAACAGGGGGCGTTGGTATGAACCACGAGTCATTCATGGCGCTTATCCAGCATATTATGATATCTCTGCACGGATAGAAAATGAATATTTTGCAGAATGTATTCTAAATAATCAAGAGCCCAAATTTTCTCCAACAGATGCAAAGGCGGCCATTGCTACCGTCCTTCTAGGTTATTTGTCCGCAGAGCTTGGTCGAAGTGTCACTTTCGACGAATTGATGGAAGTTGCCCGTACTAAAGGGACTAAGAGTATTCTTGAAGGATTGGGGGATTGCATTCAAAATAATTGTATAGAATAAGGAGGGATATACTTGGTTTTGTATAGGCGGGATACTGAACGTCCGAAACCCATTGGGTATAATCACGATAAAGCTGCCAAGTTAATGCAGCAGTACGAGCTTGATGTGTTAATTGTGAGTTCACCGGAAAATGTCTTCTATGCATCAGGTCTGCCGGTGCGTCATCAAGCAATCAATCCAATTCTCTATGCATTACGTAATCAATATCCATCCATCGTCCTCATTTATGCTGACGGTGAACAGAGTCTTATTGTCTGGGATATTTATGATCGCAACCTAACTTGGATTACAGATACTAAAGGCTGTTTAACTCCGAAGGATGCACTGCGAAACATCAAGCGGTTCGTTAAAAAAAGAAAAATAACTGATGGTAATGTTGGAATTGAACGTCATTTACCCTATTATATTACTGATCACTTAACTCGAACATTTCCTCAAGCAACCTTAAAACCTGCGGATGATTTGCTGCTGGATATGCAGCTCGTTAAATCGGAGGAGGAAATCCGACGAATTACTGAATCGACTCGAATTGCTGAAGTTGCGATTTCGAAAATGATCGAAGCCTCACAACCTGGCATCACCGACCTAGAACTTATCCAAATTGGTAAAAAAGCAATGATTGATGAGGGAGCTGAAGGCTGGGACCATTTCACATTTTCGATTGGTGAAAGTGATCCAGAAGCACCAGGAACGGGGATCAAAGTACATTCAAAAGATCTCATCCGATATGACATTGGGGCCTTTTACCAAGGCTATGTATCGGATGTAAATCGTTATAGTTACATTGGAGGAACTCCCCCCGCAGAAGTAGAATCTCCTATTAAAGCAATCATTCAAGTGCAGAATGCTCTCGAGAAGGCTATAGAACCTGGTGCCGATCCGAAGGAGATGTTAGCGCTTGCCGAGAAGACCTGGCGAGACGCAGGACGCACTGATAGTTTTATTATGATGGCACATAGTTTGGGGTTGAGGACGGAGGAGTATCACTTCTTTGATCCTATGAAGGGATCTTTACCACGAAAATTCGAGATAGGTAATGTTTTTGATCTAGAAGCTTGGACCCTGATTAAAGGATTTGGAACCGTCGGGAACGAGGACACGTACGTAGTAACAAAAACTGGCTGTACAAGAATCAGCACACTCGAAATGAAGATTTTTTAGACGAAAATCTGCAAAATTCTATTTAAAATAAGAACATTAAAGCACTTTTTCTTTTAGTAATGCCATACTATCTGGAAATATTTTTAATAAAGTAGAGGTCTTGAGTTACTTTTATGGCTCTCATCGCATTTAAGTAAAGATAAGTAGATTGTTAAACAATTACACTAATTTACAATCATAAAATAAAAGATGGATAAGATTAGTATGAGTACGAAAAAGAAAGCTAACGTGCATTATCTTAATGCTCGTGCTTCACATATGAATGAAAGCTTAGTTGTAAAGATGATGGCAGTTGCAGAAGCAGCTGGACTCGAAGAGACTATTGATGCAGGTGATGTTGTAGGGATAAAACTTCACATGGGTGAATGGAACAATACCGCCTACATAAGACCTGTCTACGTTCGTCAATTAGTCGACAAAATCAAAGATCTCGGAGGAAGACCTTTCGTAACTGACTGTACTTGTTTACCTTATATGCCTTATGCTACTCGCACAAATGCATTGGATTACCGATTAACTGCAGAGCGAAATGGTTTTAGTTCCGCTACATTGGGTGCTCCGGTCATCATCGCTGATGGTTGGTTAGGGACTGATGATGTCCGGGTCGATTTACCCGAAGGTGTCATTCTCAAAGAGCAATATGTTGGGGCTGCTATTGCCCATGCAGATGCTTTAATTGTCCTCACTCACTTCAAGGGGCATCCAATGGGGACATTTGGAGGCTCAATTAAGAATGTTGGTGTAGGATGCGCAAGCAAGCGTGGAAAGCTCAATTTACACATGGGACAACACCCGAGATATGGTGCGTCCGCTGGGGAATATTATCCTCAAATGTGTAAAGGAAAAGAATGCAATAAATGGGAACAATGTATTGATTCTTGTCCGACAGGTGCGCTGGAAATGAGAGATACCATATATTGGCATAAAGAAAAATGTATTGGCTGTTGGGATCATATATTTGCATCAATGTGTCCAACTTTTCTGGGAATGAATTTAAGAGACGGCTTAGAAGCTGCAGGTGCTGGAATCGCAGACTCCGCGGCGGCTACAGTAAAACTCCTAGGTCGGGATAAAATGCTGTATATCAATTTAGCGATCGATATCTCACCGTGGTGTGATTGTGTCTCTTGGTCTGACCAGCGGATCATCGCAGATCTCGGGGTCTATGCCTCTAAGGATATAGTGGCAATAGACAAATGCTGTCTAGATGACGCAAAGGATGCCCCGGGAATGAAAGATTCCGTGGCGGAACTTAAAGGCGCTTTAGAAGGGGGCACGGTGAAATTTGCCAGCTGTGGATCTCTATTATCGGTCTCTGAGAACATTCAAATTAATGCCGGCGTGCTAAACGGAATGGGTACCCAGTTTTACAAAAAGAAAGACACGAAGAAAATCCCGGATCTCCGATATAATATGAAACAAAAGGCTATTGGTCCAGAACTCCATAAAGCGTTTAAAAAAGTTTGGCCAATTCCAGAGGGTGGGTTTAAACGCGAAGATGAAATCGATCTTGACCGATTAAGATGGCCCTTGGAGGAGAGCTAATGGTCGTAAACGGAACAAATAGCAAACTTTTGCGCGTCAATTTAACTGATAAAAGTTTCAAAGAGGAAGATATCTCAGAGGCAGATATGCGGAAGTATATCGGCGGTAGTATTTTAGGTGCAAAGATTCTCCTCGAACAGGTAAAGGCTGACACCGATCCTCTTTCCCCTGAGAATGTCCTTATCTTTGCAATTGGACCATTAGTCATGAACTTCGCCTCGACAGCACGGCATGTCATTATTGCGAAATCGCCACAGACCGGCATTTGGGGTGAAGCGAGTTCTGGTGGTCGATTTGGGCATTCGATGAAAAAATCAGGGTATGATGCTTTCATCTTTGAAGGGAAATCTGAAAAACCGGTTTATCTCTGGGTAGATGAGGGAAAATACGAGTTGCGGGATGCAGGCGATATCTGGGGTAAGGATTCATTTGAGACTGAAAAGATTCTTAGAGAAAAGACCAACAAGAAAAGCTCCGTGGCATGTATCGGACCCGCGGGAGAGCGTATGGCATTGACGGCGGGCATTATGAACGACAATGCTCGTGCTGCAGCTCGATGCGGACTTGGTGCCGTTATGGGCTCCAAGAATCTAAAGGCTGTTGTCTGCTTTGGCACGAAGCAGTTTTCATTAGCAGATTCAAAAATGCCCGCGTATATTATTAGGCAATTAAAAGCATCTGCGGGCGATATGTCCACTTTGGGAATGGATCGCTTCGGAACTGCTATGATGATGGATATGTTCTGGCCTACCGGCGACATTCCAACAAAAAATTGGACACAAGGTTACTGGGGTGATGAACAAGGTGTACCTCCCTCTGAAATGTATGCCCGTATTGGAGGGGCGAAAATGCGAAATACAATACTCCAAAAACGCTATGCGTGTATAGCCTGCCCAGTAGGTTGCGGTCGGGCTATTGCGATTGAGTCAGGTCCTTATAAAATGGAAGGACCCGGTCCTGAATATGAAACCCTGGCTGCATTTGGCTCCTTATGTCTAAATGATAACTTAGAATCGATCTGCAAAGCGAATGATTTGTGCAACCGGTATGGCTTGGATACTATTTCAGTCGGCAGTACCGTTGCATGGGCGATTGAAGCGTTTGAGAAAGGTATCATAACAAAGGACGATGTGGGATACGAATTAAAATGGGGCGACCACGCAGCAATCGTTAAACTCACCGAACAAATCGTAAAAGGCGAAGGAATTGGTAAACTTCTAAGCAACGGAACCGTTTATGCCGCGAATGAACTTGGTCAGGGTATCGAATTGGCAGTTCATTCCAAAAAACTCGAAGTTGCAATGCATGATCCCCGTGCATTCCATAGTATGGCGGTAGCCTATGCTACATCCAATAGAGGCGCTGCCCATGTTGAAGGGTTCTCCTCCATGGGTGAGATTGGCTTCATGCCCGCGGAATGGGGAATTCCATTTGCTCCCGGGCGATTTGAATCCCGTGGAAAAGGGCTGATCGCGGCTAAGGTTCAAGATTATGGCGCGATCGGAAACGCGGCTACCCTCTGTATGTTCGTAGCCATGATCTTTCCCCCTACTCTAATGGCACAAGTCTTCAATGGGGTGACTGGTTGGGACATGGACGGCAAGGAAATAATGAAAATCGGTGAGCGTGGATTCAATATGAAACGGGCGTTCAACGTTCGATGCGGTATTCGCAAGAAGGACGATACTCTCTCCCCCAAGATGTTTCTCACACTTGGGGAAGGGCAGAAGAAACCCGATCTCGATCGGATGCTCAAAGATTACTACGAAATTCGGCGCTGGAGTGAGGATGGTATTCCCTCAAAAGAATTGCTTAATGATTTAGATCTCCCTGAACTTGCAAAGGAATTATGGCCTTAAAGTACCTTTTTCCCCTTTTTTTTTGAACATAGAGAGCAATTACCTCTACTTAATTGACTTTTATTTGAATGGGGTTAAAATTTCCTTCTAATTTTCTATTAAATATAATTTAATTCTCAATCCATTAAAAAAAACTATTAAACTAAAGACCCATTAAACACCAAGTTCCGAAACATTCAAAAATAAATTAATACTGTTCCAAATGCATGATAATTAGTTCTTTCTCTTTTATAATTTAAGATGATGCATGAATGACTTGATCACTTAAATATATTTGAATATAATAATGCTAATAAACAAATAAAAGAAGGTATCGGAATGGGATTTATTGTATTCTTAAGCTATGCTACAAAAGACTCAGAACCATTTCATATCCCCTGGATCGCTGAACAACTAAAAAAAGATCCTGAAATAGAGGAGGTTTTATATTGGCAAGCAGATGCTCACGGTCCTATTATGGAATATATGGAAGAAAATGTTGGACGGTGTGATGTTTTCTTACTTTTCTGTTCTCAAAATGCGCTGAATTCTAGACCCGTCAAGGTCGAATGGGGAGCTGCTCTAAATATTGGGAAACCTATTATTCCTGTTTACAGAGATCTAAATCATGTTCCAATCCTCCTACGACAAATGCGTGGGTTTTATTTCGATATTGGTAATCTTGCTAAAATGGTAAGTGATATTCAAGAAGAAATTTTAAAACTTCCAACCAAACTGAACCCTGAGTTCGACCAACCCTTACCCAAAGAAACTCAACCAGATATCCCGACTTATATTGTGGACCCTCAGAATCAGGGGGATTATAATACAATTACAGATGCTATGGAAGCGGCTATTCCGGGTACTAAAATAATTGTTCGCCCCGGAATATATGAAGAAGAGCTTATTATCAATAAACCCTTAGAAATTATTGGCGAAGGTAAGTTAGGGGAGGTTGTAGTGCGGCTAGCTGAAAAAACTGTTCTTTTATTTAAAACAACTGAAGGTCGTGTAGCAAACCTAAGTCTACAGCAAATTGGCGGCGAAAATAGTTATTGTGTAGAAATTGCTAAGGGAAAATTTGAGTTGGAAGATTGTGAGATAACAAGCCAGAGTTTAGCTTGTATAGCTATTCGATCTGATGCCGACCCAATTATACGTCATAATAAAATCCATGACGGAAAGCAATCAGGTGTTTATATTACTACAAATGGCAAGGGACTATTGGAGGATAACGAGATTTATAACAATACACTTTCAGGAGTTGACAATATGGGAAATCCCATCTTACGTCGCAACAAAATCTATAATGGAAAATTAAATGGTGTTTATATTCATGATGGAGGTCAGGGGTTACTGGAACAGAATGACATCTTCGGTAATATTAACACTGGTATTAGAATCAGTAAAGATGGAAATCCCACTTTACAACATAATAAAATTCATGATAACAACAAAGGTGGTGTTTTTGTATATAACAAGGGTAAAGGGTTATTAGAGGATAATGAGATCTACAGCAATTCCTTGTCAGGGGTAGAGATTACAGGTGGTGGGAATCCTGTACTACGTCGGAATAAAATTTATAACGGAAAACAATCGGGTGTTTTTGTCTATGAAAAAGGTCAGGGGTTATTCGAAAACAATGAGATCTCCACCAATAAAGGAACTGGAGTAATTATTTCTGAAGAAGGCAATCCAACCTTACACCGCAATAGGATCCATAAAAACAACTTATTTGGGATTTTAGTTTATAAAGACGGCACCGGAACTATCGAAGACAATGATATCTTTGCTAATAGTAATGCAGGGGTAGCGATCAGAGAGGGTGGGAATTCTACCTTGCGTCGCAATACAATCCACGAAAACAAGCGATCGGGTGTTCTTATCTATAAAAAAGGTCAGGGGGTGTTTGAAAACAATGAGATCTTCGCCAATGAATATTCAGGGGTGTCGATCGCAAATGGGGGAAATCCAACGTTGCGCCGCAATACAATCCACGACGGCAAGCAAGCGGGTGTTTATGTCTATGAAAAAGGTCAGGGGATGCTCGAAAACAATGATATCTTAGCCAATAAAAGTTCCGGAGTAATTATTTCTGAGGAGAGTAATATAATATTGTCCCGTAACAGGATCCATCAAAACAAGGGATTCGGGCTTTTAGTAGAAAAAGGCGGTACTGGAACTATCGAAGATAATGATATCTTTGCTAATAAAAAAGCAGGGGTTGGGATCGCAAAGGATGGGAATCCTACCCTGCGTCGCAATAGAATCCATGACGGCAAGCAAGCGGGTGTTTATGTCTATGAAAAAGGTCAGGGGATACTTGAGGAAAATGAAATATATGTCAACTCATTTTATGGAGTAAAAATTTCTGAAGAGAGTAATCCATCATTATCCCGTAACAAAATTTATAGTAACAAACTATCAGGGATTCTTATCATTGAAGATGGTCAAGGGATAATAAAAGATAATGATATTTACGCTAATAAATCCTCTGGAGTAGAAATTAAAACTGGTGGTAATCCAATCCTACGCAAAAACCGGATTAAACGTAACGACTATGGAATTAAGATCTCCTCAAATGGCAAAGGAACAATTGAGAAAAATATAATGCGCCAAAATATTAAGGATGCATTGATAGTTTCTGATGATAGTACCCCCAATCTCGTTGATAATGAAAAATAATTATTAATTAGTAGATTCGGTGGTGGTCCGAGAAAGGCAGACCCACGAAGGAGCTATTATTAGAACTATCTTTAAAGGGATTAAACCCGACTCTTTCTCATTTCTTAATGAATAATTATAGCTTTTATACATTTTTTCTCTTTCATCACTCGGAACCCGTCAGAGATCATTATTATTATTATTAGCTTTTTAATGTTTGGGGCATCTACAGCCTTACTTCTTCAAATCCCGGAGAGGGTTCGGAACACGGACTCTCGGGTTCTTAGCAAGTTTAAGAGATTATTCAATAATTCGAAGATGGATATAGTTTGGCAAATACTACTAATCCTTGAATGTTCGGTGTGGGATTCGTAAAAAAGACGACACTCTGTCCCCTAAAATGTTCCTTACACTTGGGGAAGGTCAAAGGAAACCCGACCTCGATCGTATGCTCAAAGATTACTACGAGATTTGGCGATGGTCTGAGGATGGCATACCTACGAAAGAACTCCTTTTAGATTTGGATCTTCCGGATTTAGCTGAAGAATTTTGGGGAAAGTAACTCCCTAAATATCTCTTTTTTATTTACTTCGTAACATCTGGATGAATTCAGTTTATGGATGAATTCAGTTTTTTAACCTGGGCAACCCTCAATTAATATTTTGATAATTTCCTACTCCTAATTAGCTCTTAAATAGTTTCTCCAAGAAAATTTAAATCTAGTGGGGATCAGGTTAAACTTCGCATCAATTCACTTCCTTTTTAAAGAAGGGTATCCAAACCCAAATTTTTGGATCCCGGGATCCGCCCCTGGGTGCCGTCGATGCCGCTAGAATCCCACTTTTTTCGAATTTATAAGCGCAAACTCGAATGTATACCTGTTCAAGTGGTATCAAGATTTTTTGGTACTGCCAAAGTTGTATTGGGTTCAGTTTATCGTATGGTGCAAAGGTCTAATTTAGGTGCCTTTCTTGCTTCAATGCGCTATAGTTTGCGGATATTGGTGTTTAAATACCTTAAATTCAACGAAAAACTGAGTGTGCAAATTTTGCAGCGTTTGCTCCTGTTATTGGCTCAGAAACTGAACAAGGCATTAGGAGGTGAGAACCATTGAGAGAAATCGGTGAACATGACGAAGGTCGAGAACGGCGCCACGATTTGACCGATGCAGAGTTGCGTGAAAAATTAAGGATTCACGAGCAGCAGGAGGCGCAAGAGCACCAGGCGGAATCAAAGAAAGAACAGTCCTCAGAGACTAAGCTAGAAAAAGAGCGAGAAAAAGTAATAAAACTTGTTGATGAAATAACTCAGAATACAGAGAACGATAAAGACGGCGAAGCTGGATTTCGGCGGATGGTCGAGAAGTTTGGTCAACAATACCAAAAAAAGATGGAAGGTATTACGGCTGGTATCTCAGAGGGAGTGGACAATGCAGGACGGGCAGTTGAGAGAACAGTTGAGAAAATTGGAGACCCCCTCTCTAAGCTGGAACAACCGAAGGAGAAAAATCCCGAACCCACCGCCCAAGAATTGGGTAATATGGGCCAATCCTTACAGGATGCTTCCCATGAAGAACCATTTCATGAGAACGCTGAAAGGGATATCGAAGGGTTAGAAGCGCAGGAACTCGCTGATGGGCAAGAAATAGAACCTATCGGTGATGCCGAGGTTGAGGAGCACTCAATGGAACATCAAACTGATGCCCAGGTGCCACTCCTTGAATCTCACACGGAAATTCCTAAACCCGATGATACTAATTCTGAAAGCAGATCGGATGAAACAATCGAGGGACTCCAAAAAAATGATGCCACCGAATCATCCGAGCCCTCTCCTCAAAACCTGATCTCGGAACTCCCCGCTGAACTGACCGACCTCAACCCAATTCTCGATCAATTCCTGCAGAGTGACTTCATTCGCGATGGCTACGGGGTCGCCGTCCCGCTCGAAATCGTGCAGGAGGGGCACCTCGGAGAGTGGCTGCTCGAAAGTGGCGTCGCCGAACAATTCAAAATTAAACACCCCGAGTTAGGGGCGCTTTTAGGGCAAATCTATACAGAAGTTTACCAAAAATTCAATTGGAGCAAGAAAAAGTTCTGCAGATCACTTGGAGTTGGTAAAACCGGATATTATCCCCTCATCGCTAATCGCTTTGGCGTTCCTTTAAATAAACTGTTAAATTTACCCCAACAACTTACGTCAGAAAAAATTCAACTGCTTAAAAACAGTGATTTGACTGATGATGAACTGGACTCTCTAAAACAAAATCGTCATCTCCTTCAAAAGACCATTGATCGGATCTTGTTGGGTGAAGACACAACTATTTTTACTAGAGGCTCATCCGTAACGTGGAATTTTCATCCTGCTAATTTAAAAAGCGTCCAATACAAGAACCAAGATCACATCATCATACCAACTGGTAAATGGGAGGTTAAAGCGACCCGCGAAGAAATCTCTAGCTGGATTCGGGAGTTCTATCAAAAAGAGGGAAAATCCCCAAACATTAAAGAGTTTCGGAGGAAATTTGGTGGATTTTTCGTTATGGAACGTGAAAAATATAACCGTCATTACAATGACATTCTCAGAGGATTAGATCTTCCGCGAAATTGGGAACAAGAGCAAGACTGGACAGATCCAGCGACTTGGGATGGAGTAAAAAGGTGGATGGAAGGATTTTACGTTGTCACCTCCCTGTTTAATCCCCTCATGGGGAAAAAGGGGCGATCCCCAAGCGCAGAAGAAACTAAAACGAAATACGGTGGAGTTATTGGAGCTTTACGAAACCAGGGGGTTCCAAACGCTCAGGAAGAAGTCCACACCTACAATCAATTACTGAAATACTGGGAACTCCCACTCAACCTTGAAAGGAGGTACGATTGGGCGAAACCAGCGACATGGGCAATAGCGAAGCAGTGGGCACAAGGATTCTATTTTGTTACCTGTTTGCTCAACCCACTTTCTGGGAAGATGGGGCGATCACCGATGATACGGGAACTCGAAGCTAAATTTGGAGGTATAATGCACTTTCCGTGGTTGAAAACAAAAGGAATTCCTGGGGAAAATAAAAAAATTAAAACTTTTAACGATTTGCTTAGGGTTTGGGATCTTCCCGTAAACCTTGAAGTAAAATTTGACTGGCAAAATCCAGCAACATGGACTATGGTAGAAGAATGGGTTAAGGGTTTTTACGTAGCAACTTGTTTCTTCAATCCTCTCTACGGTGATGTTGGGATGACTCCCCAGACGCGGGAGATCCAGCCTTTCTTCCCTGGATTTCGGAAAGCAATCCGGAAATATGGCGTCCCTGGTACTAATAAGGAGATCCGACGATATAACGAGCTTTTGGAATATTGGAGGCTCCCCACCCATGATCGGGACAAAGCTCAAGAGGAAGGAAATCAGTTTGATCTGGCGGGAAAGGATTGTTTGGACATCTTGTATAATTACTCGTTAAAGAATCATATTGTATGTCACCCTATAACTCCAAAAAATAACCGCGCTTTCGTTGTACCCGATGGTATCATCCATGATTTTTCTAAAATCCCCCTCCAAGTCACCGGAAATAAGATTAATCTAGAAAAAGGGCAAAAGTTCGACTTGGTAGTGGAATTTAAGAGAAATTATGGAAGCATGGATAAAAAAGATTGGGAAATTTATACGAGGCTGGCGAAACAAATGGATGTCTACCTCTTGAGGGGCTGCGCGAAGGATTGTGTGGTGAACGGCTGTCAAATTCGATTTTTTAATATTCGTGAGCTTGTCTCTATCTTACAGATGCATAGCACTCCCGAAACGAAATCGCAGGTCGATTCTTTTATTAAAGCAATCCGGGAGATCCTACGGGGGGGAAAAAAGACGCCCCAGCGATCTTTACGTGATTTCTCGTAGTAAAACAACTTTTATTAAGACCTCACTCCTTAGATTTCGAAGTCAATAGGTGAGTATATGTCTTTTTTTAGAAAAAATAAGTATTTCCTCGTTTGCTGTGTTCTAGTCGTTGGATTGGTGTTTGTCAGTGTGTATGAGCCCGCGAAGTGGATCCCCGCACCACACTTTGGGAACGTGACCACTTCCGAACGAACCTACAACCTGGTTGAGTATCCCCACATCTCCAATGATATTATCGGGATGTTCAACTACTTCCGCGATGTCCTCTACAGTCAAGGGGTTAATGAGTTCGAGGGTATGGAACCCTACATCGGTGGAACTGCCATAGAATTCGGTCCAGGTGGAGATTCTGGATTGAGATATGTATTAGCTTTTCTAGGCTACGCGATGGCTGAGATGATGGCGACCACACCCGGCTACCGCGACCCGAGCTACTACCAAAATACCTCTGACTGGCTGGCACCATTACCGTAACCAATGCAACTGGAGGGGTTGTCCATTCTGCCCAAACTTCAGGGTTTTCGTCATCAACAAGCGGTAACAATATTACAATTTCAATCAACCCAGGGAGCTATAATTTTGTGATAGAATTTCCATGAGGGGATGAAGATGAGCGCTGAAAAAGAAGGAAAAAGCCGCTGGTATATTGGAAAGGAAAGTTTAATACCTCTTACCATCGGAATTTGTGTTTATCTTGGTTTGGAAACACTCTTTGTCATGTTGAATCTTCCACACGAAATGTATATTTTGGTCTACGTGGCTCTCTTTCCGGCTATTGCGGTGCCCATGGTAATGGGTGCAAAATATGGTCCCATCGTTGGATTTCTGACAGGATTTGGCGGGAAACTCTTGGCTGATGCAATTCTTTATGGTGGGGTGTGGGTAATCTGGCCGATCGGAATAGGGTTGATGGGCTTCATCCCTGGCTTAACTTTCCATAAATATTATAAGGGGAAATATTCAGAAGGCCCCCAATTATTTAGGTTGTCCTTATTCGCGCTTCTTGCTGCGGTGGTTGGGACCTTTGTCCCCACTATGGTTTCGATTTTTATTGATGAGCTTGGACTCTTTCTTCCACTAGTGTTCTATTTTATTCCTTTATTCTTTACTGCAATATTCAATGGTGTAATTTTTACCCCCATATTCGCAAGAGGTGCCGAATACCTTGATAGTAAATATACCTCCATCGAACCTGGCGAGCCTTCTCCTCCCTCCTCCTCAATTGTAAGCCAAATTAGTGTCTTTATGGCTGCTTTCTGCTTTCTCATGAGCTTTGGCTTATTTATGTTGGGTGAACTCAGCTCTGTTGGAACTATGAGTAGCTGTTGTATTGGAGTTCCCTTTGGCTATGAAGTTTCGGGGACCTTGCAGATAGTCCTCGAGCTTGGGATGTACATCTTTCTTGGAATTGGTATCACATTATCAATTCTAATAATAACTCGATGGCTTTACCAACGAAAAAAAGCATAGAACCAAATTAAAACTTGTAATTAAGCTATTAAAAAAAAGAGAAGAAATGATAAATTACTCTACTTAGTCTTTTCCATATTTTTTGAATAATAAAATACCAACAACGACGATCACGACACTTACAAGGGTAATTACTATAAAATCGATCAAGATACTGATATGCATGATTGGGGTTCCATTGAAAATTAGAGTTAGAGCATCGGTGAGGTAATAGCTTGGCATTGCTTTCCCCACGATTTCCATCGGGCCAGTCAGTTTGATGAAAGTTCCGAGCAACATCTGGGGAAGAATAAACACGAACGAAATACCGGTAGCAGTTTCAGCACTTTTCGATATCGTGGCAGTGATAAGGCCTAATCCAACAGAAGTTAATGCAAAGATGGCCATCAAAAGGAATACAACAAGGATTCCAAAAACGTTAGTTGATGGAGTAAACCCGAAAAGAAGCGCACCTCCGAATACAAGTACCATTTGAAGAACTGCGGTAATAACATATGTTAACAAATGACTTCCCATGAATTCGCTTGCGGTCATTGGTGTAGTATTTAGTCTTCTGAGCATACCCTCACTGCGGTCGTTTGAAAACGATTGGGCAACAATCATTATTATGAAGATATTCGCGTAGGCAAATAATCCTGGAACCATATCGGTAAAATTCATTCCAGGTTGATTACTGAAAGCTGCTCCAAAGGCAAGTGTAAGAATAACGGGAAACAATATCATCATAAACAAAGTCGCCGGTTCTCGGATTAATTTCTTTAATCCAATTTTGACAAGTGCTAATAATCTTTGAGAATTCATTTTAGAGTCCCTCCGTGATGCGTCTTCCCGTTATTTTCAGAAAGACTTCTTCGAGGTTTTTGCATTCATGTTTATCCATTAATTCCTTGGGAGTTCCAAGAGCAATTAATTTCCCATAATCGATAATTGCAACGCGATCAGCAAGTTGTTCCGCCTCTTCGATGTAATGAGTTGTTAGAATGATTGTCTTATTTTGTTTTTTGAGGTCACCTATAAAGGACCAGGTAGCCCGTCTAGCCCTCGGGTCCATTCCTACGGTAGGTTCGTCAAGGAATGCGATTTCAGGATTTCCAATTAGAGCTATTATTAGATTTAATTTCCGAAGCATACCTCCACTATAACCTTTTGCCTTCCGTTTACTTGCTTCGGTCAGGTCCATTTCTTCCAGAAGATTTTCCATTCGTTCTTTGAGTTGCTTCTTCGGGATGGTATGTAAATTTCCGAACAGTTCAATGTTTTCTCGACCTGTCAGATATTTGTAGACTGCAGCTTCTTGAGGGCAAACTCCGATGAGGTGCTTCACTGAATCCGCCTCTCTTAGTACATTATATCCACCAACACAGACTTCTCCACTAGTAGGAGCTAAGAGGCCGACCAGAATATTAATGGTTGTGGTTTTTCCTGCACCATTTGGTCCTAATATGCTAAAAAGCTCTCCCTTCTTAATCTCAAGGCTTAGATCATCCACAGCCATAATATCTTCAAACCTCTTTACGAGATTCTGGATTCGAATTGTTATTATATCATCAGGTTCAATAATATCCTCAGGTTTCTTAGATTTTGTTTCTTTTTCTGATACTATTGACATTTTTTTTCAACTCTTCTTTAATTTTAGTTAGGATATACCATTCTATTATATCTTCTAATTTTATAGCTTATAATTTTAGGTTAGACAAGTGTATCCCAAATAGGACACCTCTTTTACGAAAATTGGGTGTTTTGTCAACTACTTGGGTGAAGAAACGGACATGAAAAATGAGATCTATCTTTCACCAAGTTCCTTGATTTTATCTTCCAGGTATTGATCCTGCCATGTGGGGAAATTTTCGCCTTTGAATGGGAGTGTAAATTCAATGGATTCGAATTTTTCGGGATCCAACGCACTTTCCATTTTTTGTAGATCTCTATTAGAATTGGTAAGAACGAATACCAAAACTACATCTGGTAGATTGCTGAAGACCCAAGTTATCATGATTTTTGAACCGTGAAGTTCGCGTAATTCTCTTATAAAGGCGTTCTTGTCAACGTTCGAGCGGAGTTTTAAAATGATGAGTGATGTCACAATTCCTATTTTATCTGGATAGAAGTCGATCGAGAAATCAATATATTTATTTTCAGTTAATTTCTTTAAATGCCGTCTTACTGTTTTTGCGGAAGCTCTGATTTCCTTAGCTATTTCAGAAACTAATTTCCGAGAATTATCCTTCAGAGCATAAATAATATGATAATCAGTATTAGTTAATGAAATATCAAGCTCTCTAACTTTGTCGGGGGTTGAAAGGGCATCTAGCCCAATCGTGAGATCACTTATCGCCCCAACCTGGCGTATGAATGAGACTAATGAATCCAACTCCCCTATGTTTCGTAGTCGGGAATGAAGAAACATGAGA
>JAEOSY010000535.1 GCA_016840125.1 Candidatus Helarchaeota archaeon
ATCCACGAGACGGACACCTGCACGGTGAATTCCCGCGCTTGGCAAAAATTTCTAAAATATGGACCCGTTCAGCAGGGGAAAAGATATAGAAAAGTGGTACGTCTTTCCAGCGTTGCTCCATAGTCAATCCTCCTTCCGCTTTGTTTTTAGATAAACCACGAGAATAATGATCAGTAATAATGTGCCGAGCAATAGCTCAAAACAGATTACTTCAAGGGGAGGTGGCTCAGCTAGGGGACTAGGAAAGATGGGAATGATAAATCACCTCGTTGAATCTTTGATTCTTATTTTATAATAATTAGGTAAATAACCCCGAGAAGAAGGCAGCTGAAGGGCTAACCAGTGGGGTACGTGGGTATTCGAAAAATGCCATTTTGCGCCCGACAAAATTTTGCGCGTTAGTATATAAAGCTATATGACTTGGCGTGAACACCATCAAACGAACCTGATCGATCTGTAGATGAATGGTATTTTCAAACCAGTATTAGAAATTTTAAAGCATGATTAAATACATTTAAACGGTTGCTCACATCTTATTCTTAACTCTGTCTTTACACCTTCTGAGTTCTTTTACACTAGGGTGATCAAAGATCCATAACCGGTAAAATACTTCAAGTCCGACTTGATACCAATTTAAGGCCCGTTTATATTTGCGTTGCGCCTCGGATATTCTTCCAAGATTGAGGAAAATTTCCCCCTTGACCGGAATATCACCCATCTTCTCTACTAGTTGATAAGCTCGCTCCGACCAATTTTTTGCATAGGGAATGTTTCCTAGATAATAGAAAGCCAGACCGATGTTATTCGCGTAAGTTGCCATATTTAGACGCATTCCTAAGTGACTTGCTATTTTAAACGCCTTTTTTAAATCATCTAGCGCACCCTTTCGCCGGTGGTCCTTATCTGCTTGGCTTTTCTTTTTGGCAGCTCTGGCAAGGCCAAGCATCCCTAGATTATTTTGGAAGGTCATCTGACTGACCAAACTATTTAACTCCTTAGCGATTTTAAGCCCTTCGTGATAATGTATATCGGCTTTGGCATGGTCTCCCTGAAAATGATATACAGATCCAATGTTATTTAAAGTGAGCATAAGCCCATGTAGGTCCCCCGTTCTCTCAAAAATCGCACGCACCTCTTCATAAGTTTCCAAACCATTAAATTCCCCAGTTTTCTTACCCTGAGTTGTCGCAATAGAGATCAAACAATAGGCTTGAGATGATTCATCACCTAACTTTTTGTAGAGCTTCAATGCCTTTTGCATGTGCTTCAATGCTTTCTTATATTTAGCTAACCCCGAATATGTATTGCCTAAATTGTAAAGCACCCCTGCTTTTTCATCCTGTAATTTTAATTTATTATAGAGCTTGAAAGCTCGCTGTCCATGCTGGAGAGCTTCTTTGAAATCTCCTAACGTGCTTAAAATGCTTGATAAATAACCTAATGCTTGGGCTTCTCGCTCATCATTTCCAACTCGACGGGCAGTCTCAAGATATCTCTTAGCAGCCCTTAAAGCGGACTTATAATTACCGGTTTGAAGAAATAAGCTCGTAGTAAAGTGGTCTCCGAAGACTTGTTTAATTTCACCAAATTTGCTTTTGAGCCATTCCAAGGGGGATATATTATATTCCTTTTGAGCCTCAATAGTATTTGAATCCATGATTCCCGCAATGAGGTTGGTCGTATCTACATCAATCCGATACATTCTAGACATTAGGCGTTTGCTCCTGATGTCATTTAGAATAAGGTTCGTCTTATCCCCTTCAAAAGCATCGGATTCTTTATCCTCTTCGATGATTTGGACTTTTTGATCGGCATTGGGTTGATGATGAATCCAAATAACCGTTTGTAAATTTGATAGTGCTTTCAAGGCAGGGACAATATCAAAATCATCACTCCCAGAATATCCCATGACTACGAGTGTTCGATTTTTGATTATATTTTCGAAGAATGGTTGTTTGTACGATTCAATTTGGAATAGACTCATCCCTTCTTTATTAGCCGCAAACGCTTGAATAGTGGTGACCAAGGAGGCGCGCGTGTCTTCCCCTGTAATAATGTTTTTAGTCGAACCATGGAGTTTATACACCATCTTCTTCCCCTGATGAAATAACTCTACTGGATTTTCATACCGTTTAAAGTCAGCTTCAGTAATTACTGGTACAATCGCGTCCCGAGATACACCACTCACTAAGAGGGCATGTTCAATCAAAAAATCGAAATTCGTTGTTATGACAAAATGCCCCTCCTTAATCATTTTTGCCAAGAACATGTGTTGCAGATTAGGGGTTTCACCATCGCCATAAAAATCAATTACACTCAAATCAGGATCCAACGTTTGAAATATCCCCATCACTCCTTCAAATCGTAGAGATTTGAGTTTCAAAAGCTCGTCCACTTCACTTTCGTTGCCTGTGAATCGAATCAATGCTTCGATCATGGTCCTTCCATCCGGCAGGCATGATGGCGGGTTCGTAGAGCAACCTGCCCCTATCAGAAAAGTTTTGGGTGAAGGTCCCCTAAAAAACTTGTTCAGGTCGAAATCTCTTCCTAACAAACAAAATTCGACAGCTTTTCTCGTTGCCTCCATGGGTTCCCTGCCTCTTTTCACAACTGCCGGATCCACAAATTCATTCAATTTTCCGTCAGCCAAAAATTCCCTCTGACTTTCTATAATGGGATTGCCCTCGAGAATTAAATTTAATAAGTTGAGTAAAAGCGAAAGTCCCTTAATCTCCCTGATTAAATTATTTTTAAGATTTAATCTCCTTAAGTTGAAGAGCGTATCCAGTCCCATAATTTCCGTGATCTGATTTTCCGCCAGATTTAATTCGCGCAGCTTGGAGAGTGATTCCAACCCCTTGATCCCTGTGATTCGATTCCCCGCCAGAACTAGAGTCTCTAAGTTGGGAAGCGCGTCCAGCCCCTTGATTTCCGTGATTTGATTGTTAGATAGTTTTAATTCTTCTAAGTTGGGGAGCGTGTCCAGCCCCTTGATCTCCGTGATTAGATTGTTGGAAAGTTCTAATTTGGTTAGGGTGGGGAGGTCATCCAGCCCCTTGATCTCCGTGATTCGATTGTCAGAAAGCTTTAATATATTTAGGTTGGGGAGCGTGTCCAGCCCCTTGATCTCCGCGATTCGATTGTTGGAAAGCTCTAAAAAAGACAGTTCAGAGAGTGCGTTCAACCCCTTGATCTCCGTGATCTGATTCTTCGTGAGGGATAAAATCCGTAGATTGGGGGGAAATCCTTCAATTTCCGTGATTTGATTGCTTGACAGGACTAACTCGAGTAGGTTGGAAAGAAAATCCAACCCTTCGATCTTTGTGATTTGGTTCTCTGACAGGTCTAAACTTTGGAGTTCGGATAATTCCCTTAATCCCTTTATTTCTGAAATGCTCTCGATTTTCAATCCACTTAAATCTAAAAAAATCCAGTCATTCCAGTATTCCTTGAACACTTTTATCTTCTTTCCATGGACTTCAACAAACAGGTCTTTCATGGAACTCAGCTCCTCAGGTTTTTTCTTTTTTATTTTACAGGGCTTTTGTTGAAATTGTCATTTTTTTATTACGGTTATTGCCTTTTAAAACATTTCATGTGCTTAGCCACAAAAAAAGAAGATTATTTTATGAGGGTCTTGAGTTTCCGGAGGGGTCTCCTGATCAGGAATTGAAAGTAAAAGTTTTTTTTTCCCTTGAAAATTGCATATCGAATTGCACTAGTTAGAGCGGTGGTCGAAAAACGGATCACGGAGGCAGACTTCTACCCCATTGAGGGGCGCCACCACCGCGAAGTTCACCTCATGAAGGGGAAGTCAGTTCGGAAACTGGAGCGAATCATGAGGGAGGCCAACCACAAAATTGTCTACCCCGTTCTTGGTGGGTTCGAGGAGGATACTCGCGAGGGGGTTCCGCTGTGGGAAGCGTTCGAGCAATCCGTGAAACAGCTCACCCACGATTTAAAACATAGCGATGAATTGCAATCGACCTTTATCTATGCCCCGAGTAAGGAAGATTACCAATTTGTGGCAGGGATTCTACAGGATTACAACGTACCTCTTACGAGCACCCCTCAAATCCTTTAAATGAAGACATTCCAAGTTATATCTCCTTTCCAAATTAAGGATTGTTTTTAATTAAAGAACTTTTTATAATTCAATCAGGGAAGTCTGCTTTTCTTTGACAAAAAATTCTAGTTTTTTACCAAAAAAACTCCTCTAATTAAAGGATATTTAATAATAAGTTTTGGAATCAATTTGAAAAAAACCCTAAAACGCAGGAGACGGGACCTGCGAATGAAATAAAATAAATGTAAGGTTAAAAAAATGTTAAGTTTAAATAATATTTTAGGATAATATGTAGTGATGGATATGTCAGTAGATATTAATGAAAATTCTTCTGGATCAAAGGAAGAAATGCGCAAAAATGCGTCTGATGAGAGTAAAATGCGCAAAATCGAGAAATGCGCAAATCCCGTTGAAATCACTTTTTTTTGTGAGCTTGAAGGATATGATATTAAAACATTGAATATGGCGACCGGAAAGGGGTCTTACATGTTGAAAGTCGGGGAAAGGATAGTGCCAGTCACGTATACCTCTAAACGGAAAGAAGTAACTAAAAATGTTATTTTATCAGTTTACAAGTTCAAAAGTTTTCGGGGATTTTTACGAAGGGCTGCGGAAGTTCGCCTTCTCAAGCTGAAGGCTGCAGGAAACGTAATAAGGGGACCGTGCACTCCAAATACCAATTATCCGCATCAGGAGATCTTGGATGCTCATATAGAAATGGGGTATCATCTACAAGGTTCATGTACCCCTAAGTGTCTGGTACGCCGAATTTATGGGAGTATGGATTTCCCTGCGTCGGTTAAGGTTATCCCGCCATATATTGCGAAACCTTCCGGGGAGAATATCCCTACGCCAGTCAATGAGTATTTAGAAAAGGAAATAGGTAACATCTTTGGGCTGAACTGCGTCACATACCATAATGGAAAATCTACCCTCAAAGTGGAAATCTTCAATATTATCAACCGCAAGACAGGGACGGCAGTCAATAACTTCATGAAGCATACGGCGAGTGGTGTCTTTCCGTTTAAGGTGGTCTTCACATTAAATTCAGGGAATGTGCAGGAGTCGCTTGAGAATGTTGGTTTCTTCATTGATACGCTTTTTGAAGTGAATGGAGGGTGTGTGCAACTTGGGGCGGATAAGAACAATGGCTCGGGACAGGTGAAGATCGCAGTTACCGCGGCAAGGATCAATCAAAAGATCCCTGAAGTAGAAAAGTTTATCAAGACCGAGGAAATTAATACCCGTCAAATCGACTTTGGCGGAATCAAACTCCAAAATACCACAACGGAGTACATCCTCGACCCCTCGTTTGCAACCCATGTCTTAGAGGTTTTCACGACCACATTGAGGCGTGAATAATGCGGTTTTTGCGCGCTGAGTTTCAGGTCCTCACCCCAATTGTTCATAAAAACCAATTCATTAGCGGGCACTACTTCCACCGCTACTTCAACCAGAATACGAACGCCTTGGGGGTAATTGTTGATTCGCAGAACTTGACGCGCATTGATAGGAGCGACTTCTTTATACCCTACAACCTCCCTGCGCGGTTTCAATATGAGTTTTATAATAGACTTTCGCGAATTGCCCCCAATCCACCCCTCTATTTCGGGAGGCGGAAAATTTACACGCTAGAAAATTCAATCTTGATGGATGTTTTGAATCCCACTCCAGAGCAATTACTTGAATTTCAAGAGGTCATAAAAACCACTAGAGAATTCCAGTTCGGAGGACAGGAGTTTGAGGGGAATGGGATCTGCCAGTACAAATATGCTAATGTATACAAACATGAAGACCCAGTTCCAACATCCAATGAATTCATCGTGGAGTTCATGAGTGATCTCGTTCCACGGAAAAAACTGAACACTCAAGGTCTTATTGAGCTCCTCCAATCACGGATTTCCGATCCACTCCCTGAGGATTATCAATTAAAGGCGAAATCCCTTGTCGAATTTGAGCGAAAAAAATATTACATCAAGAAGAATATGGAGTTTCAGGTGGTACCTCAATCCCTTATGGTACATTTTCGAACTAATTATCCTAAATATAATACCTCTCTGGCAAAGGTTGGATTACGGGGGATCGGACAGCTCCGAAGTGCAGGATTAGGCAAATTCCGATTGCGAGATCCTGCGGTGTCCCCTCTACAGCATCATGGAACCTATGACCCGCCTGTCGCGCATTTTTCGGAGGACCAAAAACAGTATCTTAAAGCGGTTTTACTCCATGATCTGATTCCCAAAGTAGGGGGGATCGATCTTTTGAACGATTATTTTGAGAGGCAACAGAATGTAAGTGGATTATTATTAAAGCTTCATTATGACTGGCATGACCTCCGCGAAACAACTACCATAAACTTGCGGGAGTTCCTGCAACGCATCAGGGATCAACATGACGTTAAGGTCTCTTCACTCTACTACAAAATGGCACTTGCGGATCAATTAGCCGCGAGCATGACCCGAGTGAAACTGGTCCCCACTTATTCACGTTATCTCGCGGGGCACAATATGGCTGAGAAAATCGATCTACTGGAGCTGACAAAATCCCTCCTCCCAATTAAATCGCCTTTTAAACTTTGGAAGGTTGCGATTAAATCTCCCGAGCTGGCGATGTTGAACGAATCCTTGAGATACGGGGACCAACCTTTATCCACTCATTTATTATTATCTCTAAATTTCGGCGCACATCTAATCAATCATAAAGTCGCCCGTATTATGGCCCGTATCGTGCCTAAAAGTGAAAAGAAGTTTATTGAGAGGTTTTGGTATAAAATTTTTAATATTACTAAAAGAAAGGAAGTGGTAATTCACGTAATTGAAGAAGTAATTCCGAAATACCCGTCTGCATTAGTAAAAAAAATATCTGTGAAATCGATCCGTCCGGAGACCGGTTGGCTCCGTATTGGGTAACTGGTGGCGGATGATCAGATTTATAAATGTAAGTTTAAAAAAATGTTATGTAAAATCTAACCTAAAATCCACCACCCACCCGTTATCTTCACCTAAATAGGAGGATCATTATTAAAAGTATGAATACCATTATAATTAAGGGTATTTCCTCTATTTTCTCTCTTTAAAATATGCAAACGCGCAGACTAGCATCCCAGCATGTCTGTCCCCCCTCCTGCTTATAGTCTTGACACTCATATTAAGCTACTTCATCGAAACCATTATAATTAAGGGTTCTCAAATTAAGGTATAATTACATGTGTACAACTTGGTGAGAAGAATGTCCGAGTACGATATTAAGGGCGCCAACTCTGCATTGTCAGAAAAGATAGCGAAACAAAAGGTTTATTTCATTGCGAAAGCTGTGGATGAGCATCAGGCACGAACGCTCATTGAGCAGAAGAAGAAAAAACCGTTTGGACGACAGGCGAAGAATCCCGAAGAAATTGAGATTGAGCGTTTAGAAGAAAATTTCAATATGTTTCTGAGAGTCAAGGGAAAATACTGGATCAAATATCTACGACACAAACATCTCGAGGTTCCCGTAAGACCTGATGTAGAGGGTGTTAAAGTTTTTGATGAAGTAATTGATTTAGGGGAAGTCATTGAGGGACCAAAGAAATTGAAGCGGAATGTTACAATAGATATAGTTGAGAAAGTCTTTGTTGAAAATCATGGCGACCTCGCGTTTAATATCCAAGGGAATGAAATAAAAGTAGATACTATCAGCAACATGGCATTAGAGGATGCACCCTCAACGTTTGTTGAAGAAAATCAGAATCGAATTCAAATAGCCAAAATCACTCCTGAACTTGCCATTGAAAAGCTTCGAATTCAAATTGCCCGCCGTCCAACCGACGTCCAACGGATTCTCGAAGAAGTCTTTAAAATTCCACTTATTCAAATAATCTTGAGTCCATTCTTCGTTGCGGTTTTGAATTATAACGAAATCCGTAAAAAAGTGTTTTGTGACGCTCTATCTGGAAAAGTAACTACCTAATTCCTTACTTTTTCTTTTATGATTTACCATACTATGGATTTTAAGGCAATTGACCTATTTGAGGAAATACATATACCAAGACTACAAGTAATGAAACCAATGTAATAATGTATAGCATCTTATTCCATCTTA
>JAEOSY010000536.1 GCA_016840125.1 Candidatus Helarchaeota archaeon
TAGGGCCAATTGGATTCATTAGTTCACATGAAGATTCATTTAAAGAAGATGAGGGTAAAGTTAAATTAAGTTTAAATGCGTATCCAACAACAGGATGGTTCATGGCTTTTATCGGAATATTTTTTATTTTAATTGCATTCATTATGGTGCATAAATTAAACCGTAAAATCGGTCCGCCCAGATACGGCACCCATCAAAGATATTCGGATTATAATGTACCACCGTCTGCCCCACCACAATATGGCGCCCCGCCACCACTCCCTCCCCCTCCCCCACCGCAGCAACCACCACCTCCACCTCCGCCACCACCTCCACTAGGTGAGCCGCCACCGTATCAAAGAGATAGAGTTTGGTGGGATTAATAGAAATATCGAAACTTTTAAGAACTTATTAAACCATAATACCATTGAGGTAGGGGAGATAGCTCTGATTTCAAGTAGATCAGATTCAATAGATTTTTTTGTACTAGGACTTTCCCCCTTGGTATAAATATTTCCCTATTGTTGAACTTATCTCCCTCACCTCTCTTTAGCTGCCAATCGAAATTCTTAAAATAGTTGATATCCATTATATAACTAAGGGGAGTGAAAATGTCGCCGTATGAAACCCGAAAGACTTGGTGTACCAAATGTAAACATGAAACAGAGCACCAATTATTTTTTGAGCGCGGCGTGTCGGATACTAAATACAGTAATGCCAGTGTCTCCCAGTGTCTTAGTTGTGGTAAAAAAGTTAATTTGGTTAAAGGGTAAGAATGATTTTTAAATCAAAATTACTCAGGGCAATAATTTTATACCAGTAGCACACTCACCCTGAGTGGTGCTACTATGGGCGTCGAACGCGTCGGAGTTTCTTTTGAACCGGAATTACTTGTGAAATTTGATCAATTGATAAAATCAAAAGGCTATACCAACCGCTCTGAAGCAATTCGGGATCTAGTACGTAAATCGCTGCTCGAATCTGAAGTAGAAAGGGGTAAAGGTAATGTTATTGGTACACTCACAATAATCTACGACCATGATGTAGGCGACGTCACCAACCGGCTATTGCATCTCCAGCATCACCACCACGGCGAGATCTCTTCGACTACGCATATTCATATTGACGAACATAAATGTCTTGAAGTGCTCGTTGTGCGCGGCTCGGCAAAAAACGTGCGTAAACTGGCAGATAATATCCGGGCAATCAAAGGCGTGGAGCACGGTGAGTTGGTTATTACCAAAAGCTCTCTTTGATATTTTTCTTTCTAATATTTTTTTCATACAAATTCAACCACAGAGTCACGGAGAGCTCAGAGATTAGACAAAGAGAGATTTATCTGAGGTTATATTTTCTCTTTGTTTTTAACTCTGTGCACTCTGTGCCTCTGTGGTTTTTAAATCCTGTTTTATTTAAAATCCATTAAAGGTAAACTAAATGTAGACATTCCAACATTATATCTTAGACCTAATGGCCAGGGATTCTTATTGATATATCCCGAATGATTTTCAATGCGTCATTCCCGAATAGTCTTACCACTGTTGGCACTTCGAGTCCGTGTTTATCCAGAAGTTTGGAATTAGTTAAAATTTTCTCGGTTTTACCATCTGCAATTATCCGCCCGTTGTCTAATAATATGGTTCGATCACAGACTTCGAGCAGCATTTCAATATCGTGCGAGGCAATTATTTTGGTAGTGCCCAGGCTCATCAACATCTTGATCATTTTCCGCCTTGCACTGGGGTCAAGATTGGATGTGGGCTCATCCAGAAGTATTATCTCTGGTCTCATTGAAAGGACCGTTGCAATTGAAACTTTCTTCTTCTCACCCACACTTAAATGATGTGGACATCGCTCTTCATAACCCACCAATCCGACTCTTTTTAATGCCAATTTTACTCGTTTGCGGATCTGATTCTCCGAAAAACCCATATTGATCGGTCCAAACGCGACATCATCAAAAACGGTTGACATAAAAAGCTGGTCTTCCGGATCCTGGAATACCAGTCCCACAAGTTTCCTGATTTCTCGCAGATTTTGTTTACTCAAGGGTTCACCCATAATTTTTATGTGACCGTTCCGGTTTGGTATAATTCCATTCAGATGTGATAATAGCGTGGATTTACCGGCACCATTAGGGCCTACAAGCGCTACGTTTTCGCCATTTTGAATTTTTAATGAGATCTTTCTCAGTGCATTAGTTCCATCTGGATAGGAATAACTAAGATTATTGATTGCTACGGATTCTACGGGAATTTTCATGTAAATACCACCAATTCAAATAGATTCATAAAGGCTGCAACTTGCAGCAATACGGCTATCATTATAATAAAAGATGCCTTTACCCAATCCTTAGAGCTCATTTTGAATTGTCTTAAGGTCATTATCTTACCGTTATAGCCTCTGGAAACCATTGTATTATATATCCGTTGGCTTCGTTCGTAACTACGTACAAGTAACATTCCAATAACATTACTTAAGATTTGTAGATTGAATTTGCTCAGTTTTTTCCGATAGCCCCTGGACTCAATTGATCTTAAAGTACGCTGGATTTCATTTAGCAGTACAAAAATATATCGATATGTAAAAGCGATCATTTGTGTGAGTTTATTGGGGACTTTAAGTTTTTCAAGAGCTTTGATGAAGGTAACGAACTTCATGGTTGCAAGCATTGGGAAGACTAATAGTATAACTGAAAAGGCTTTCAGTGAGATCATGCATGCAGTTATTATACCTTCTTTTGTGACGGTTAGAAAGTATAACTGAAAAATGGTTTTACCAGGTATAGTAAATGGCAATATTATCAAAATTGCAAAGACGAATAACGCAATCCATCGCAGCCGTTTCAGAATAAATTGTAACGGTATTTTCGAGATGTAGACCAGCGAGATAACTATTACGAACGCAATAAGAAGCATTTTAATATCATTGAGGAGCACAATAGAAACAATAAGGATTAATAGACAGACTAATTTGGCTCTGGGATCAAAGCTATGAAATGGTGATTTCAAATTTGCATATTTATCAATATCGAAATGACTCATTTTTTACCCTCTGCTTTAACGTTTTTATTACGCTTCCATGCAATATACAGGCATGCAATTCCGGCTAACCCGAGTAAATATCCAAACCCCGCAATTACCCTCAGATAAAGCGGCACCTCCTCTCCGGAATCGCCCTCGACACCTGCACCGACCTTTACCTCGGCCTTGTGGCCGAGCTGTTCTACTACAATCGTTAGATATTCACTATCCACATCCTTCACTTCAAATCTAAACTTACCATCTTCATCTGTCTTATTAATTAAATAAACCTCACCATTCGCTTTATA
>JAEOSY010000052.1 GCA_016840125.1 Candidatus Helarchaeota archaeon
ACGAAGGAATATAAAGATCGCCTAAATACATCTAAATCCGGTTTATTTATGGCATTTAAAACGTATGGAACAACTGCCGGTAATGTTTTGGTAGGTTCTTCTGGAGATACACCAATAAAAAATTGGGGTGGATATTCGAGTGAGGACTTTCCAACTGACAGGCTTAATAAACTTTCCCCGATGGAATTAGATAAATTTAAACAAAAGCCCTATGGGTGCTTTTCTTGTCCTGTTCGATGTGGGGCTATAATGAAGGTTTCAGAATTGGGAATTGAAGAAACACACCGCCCTGAATATGAAACGTGTGCTTCCTTTGGGCCGCTAATACTTAATGATGATCTTATGTCCATATTTAACGTAAACGAAATGTGTAATCGAGCATGTTTAGATACAATTTCAGCTGGAGCAACAGTGGCCTTTGCGATTGAGTGTTATGAGAATGGTTTAATAAATAAGGATGATACAGGCGGATTGGAATTAACATGGGGTAATTCCAATGCAGTAATTGAATTGTTGAAAAAAATAATAAATCGTGAAGGAATTGGAGATATATTAGCAGATGGGTGTAAGAAAGCTTCTGAAAAAATCGGTAAAGGAAGCGAAAAATATGCCATTACGTCTATGGGTCAAGAACTTGGTATGCATGATGCTAAATATATGTCTTCTCTTGGTTTTTCTTACGCATTTGACCCCACTCCGGGGAGGCATACTGCTGCGAGTTTAGATATGGTGGGTTCGGGACCTGTAGCAAAAGGTAAATTAATAGAAGGTTTTATTCTTCCAAGGAGATTCAAAAGGATGGGTGATGATAGGTTTGAAGCTCATAAGTTACTTGCCTCTCTCTTTCAATTTTCAAGCAGTCTTGGATTATGTATGTTTTCGGGAATGTTTCAGAAATATCCAATGTTAGAATTAATTAATGCAGCAACTGGATGGGACATGTCAGTTGAGGAGTTAACTAAAAATGGTTTAAGAATACAGACATTACGACAAGCTTTTACTCTTCGAGAGGGAGTGATTCTTGCTGAGAATGAGTTACCTGGAAGAGCGATTGGTAATCCTCCCTTTGAAGGTGGACCGCATACAGGCAAAACAATTGATTATAAAACCGATTATAAAGGGTATTGTGGAAAAATGGGCTGGAATCCTGACAATGGCTATCCATTGAAAGAAACGTTAACTGATTTAAATTTAGATTTTGTAATAAAAGATCTATACTAATTTTTTTTTTTTAATTTTTGAATAATTAGCGCTTTTTTTTATAAGAAAAGGAAAAAAAATGGTAGATAAATTTATTTAGGCACACCATTTGAATCCCAACCACGGAGTTCATAATACTTTGGAAGCATGTTATCAAGTGGAGGGACATTATTACGCGCGCCACCCTTAGCTAAGGGTGTAAAAAATCGTTTTCCATAGGTATCATCAGCTTTCGTTATTCCACATTGTACATTAAAATTACGCTTCATATCATTAAGTCTTTTTCCTACTTCCATCCAAGACTCAACTGAATATGAGCGACCTGTAATGGCATTAAGACCATCAATCCAAGGAGTTAATTCATGTATAAACCAAAAACCAAAAATACATCCTCCACATGCGGAATATGCTTCACTTCCATCCTGAATTTTTATCACAGCTTCTGCAACTTCAGCAGCGTCTGTGCTAAATTTCTGCACTTGATTTGTTAATCCGATTTCTTCCTTGAGGTTCATGTAAGAAGATAAATGCATTGGTTCATAACAATGATAGGCGCCTCTCGGTGTAGTAGCATAATCCAAGGCGGTCAAATTGTTTGCTCTGGGTTCATGGGCCGGAACTTCAAGCCCTTTTCCGTGCATTGCAAGTTCATCTGGTAAACCTTTCTTCTCACAAAATGCTCTAACTCCCTCTGAGAGATCGTCCCCAATGCCATCTCGATTTGCGATCATAGGGATAAGTTTTTCAATAGGTTGAACTGCCCCCCATATCTGATCCTTAGAAAACCCGAACTGACTAATATCTATATCTAATAATTCGCGGTCAATTGATTCAAGGAAGCAACCAAGCACTCCTCCCAGAGAAATAGAATCCAAACCCAAATCATTCACAAGAAGATTCCATTTAATAAGAACTTCTAAATCATCCACTAATAAATTAGAACCTAACATACCAAGAGTTTCATATTCAGGTCGGGTTACCCATTTACCTTCATACTCCATAAAACCTCGACACGCAGTAGGGCAATTAAAACATCCATGCATTTTAACCTCTCCACGTTCGCGCATCGCTTTTGCACCAATTTTTTTAACTCCTGTCCATCGTCCTATCGTATAATTCTTAAGAATAACATCTCCTACACTGGCCATAGAATCCAAATGTACTGGTGTTCCTGATTCTCCCATAACCATCCCTAAAGCTGATCTCTTTAATAATTCCCTTACTTTCTTTGCTGCTTCAGATACGCCCTCCTTATTTTCAACAGGAATTTGACCAGTACCACGCACTGCAATAGCTTTTAAATTTTTACTACCCATTACAGCTCCCATACCACAGCGTCCAGCTGCATGGTGTTTATCATTCATGATGCATGCGATATTTACGAGATTCTCTCCCGCAGGACCAATAGTAGCAACTTTGGCTTTATCATCTCCAATTATTTTTAGTAATTCATCATGAGCTTCTTGAGTTCCTTTTCCCCATAGTCCTGAAGCCTCTTTTATCTCAACTGTACCATCTTTAATCCATAAATATACGGGTTTATCACTTTTTCCTTTAACAATTAGTATATCAAATCCAGATGCCTTGAATTCTTTCCCGAAATGTCCTCCAGAAGAAGATTCACCCAATATTTTAGTCAACGGAGATTTTGCTATTACAAAATGCCGACCACAAAACGGCACAGCGGTACCACAAAATGGTCCTACTGAAAAGATTAAGAGGTTTTTCTCATCGAATGGGTCGATATCCGCTGTAACTTCTCTTGTAAATATCGCAGTAGCAACTCCTGGGCCTCCAATATATTTCTCTTCATCCTCAACAGACATGTCCTCTATTTTAATTTCATTAGTTCCAAGATCAACTCGAACTATTTTTCCCATTTACATTTCACCTTATTAAATTTTAAACATTAAATATCTGTATA
>JAEOSY010000537.1 GCA_016840125.1 Candidatus Helarchaeota archaeon
CAATGGTTCAGAGGTTAAGTAACATACGACAGAGGTCAGAGGCTGTAGTCAAATAGTTGATTAGTTAAATAGTCAATTAGTCAGCGGATTCAATCTATTTTAACTGTCGGGGGACAGAGATGATTTGACAACAGTCAAAATCAGGATTTACTTGACTTGACAACCACCAATTATGGTATCTGATCTTTTCCCAGAGTTGTGATTTCATCTACATATATGTACTTTGGGGAAATTTGTGATATTTTATGATATCACAGGTTTTCAAAGGCGTGGTTTTTTACCGATCAATATATCTGAACATTGTCAAATATTGACAGAACTGTGTAATGACTGTTAAAAATTCAGCTTATTTAAGAATGGTTAACTCATTTCATCTGGATCTAAGAGCGGCGTATGGGGAAACAGAACTCAAAAATTCCAAGAGATTAAGCCTTCTTGTGCTGTTTTGCAGTAAAAGGGCTTTTTTATGTGTCAAATATTTTAGACAATGCCTGAAGGACCACAACATTTTCGGATAAGACCGAGATTTATTTAGTGAGCAGCCATTTGGTTTAAGTTAGGACAAAAACGGGTACGGCAATCGGTATCTGTTGTTTTATACAGCCAGTAGTTTAGATTCAAGATTAAACTCTATAGTGATTACGGTCTGGGGCATAAAGATGCAAAGATTAACAGGTGTATATGCGTTGGTATTTGTCCTACTGTTTGTATTAAAATTATCTTTCGCATACCCCGGGCTTGTGATCGAACTTTACTATCCAGATAATTATCGCTTTGCCCTTGCGGAATGGAAACCGATTGAACATGTAACTGTTACCGGACCCGACAATTTTTTCGCTGAAAGCGATAACAATATCATACCACTACCCAGTCCACCCATTATTGGAAATACATATCAATTCGATATCAAATTTCAGGACGGATCAAATGAACTGTTGAGCTATACAGTAACTGGATTTATGAACAGTTTCGCCGACATGATCTCGCCTGCCGATGGTGAGGAGGTCCACTCTACTGAGATTACCTTTTCATGGGGCGAAGCAACTGGTGTTGACCGATATGTTCTAATGGTTGACGACGGAACCGTCGATATGTGGAGCGTCTCTCTTCCTGCTGGGACAACCTCCTGCATTTATAACTTCGATGGAACTGCATTAGGCGAGCTTCAATATGAGAAAGCATATGGAATTTTATTACATGCATTTGATTCAAATGGACATCAAGCCTCTACAACAGCGACGTTTTCAATTACTAAGCCATGCACCGAAATCACCTCTTCCCGTCGATACCGAATGAAATTTCAATACGATTGTAGCTTGGATAAACCGGAAAAATTGTGGCTTCCAATTCCTCGTCCGTGGGAAGGCAATGGAGTGGTTGATCTGAAAATAATTAGAATTACACCAACACCGACTGATCGTTATTATGACCCAAATGGGACTGGGACTGAAATTGGCTACTGGGAACTCTCGGGGAACGGAACTGAAAATATCATTGTTGAATTTATTGTCGAACTCTCATTAATTCGGCACTGTATCGACGATAATCGAACCTGGCCCACTTACGATACAAATTCCATTCTATACCAAAAGAATACCGCTTCCACTCCATGGGTACAATCAGGTCATCCGGAAGTTGTAAATCTCGCTCAAGAAATTATAGGCAACGAGACCAATCCTTATCAAAAGGCAAAATTAATTTTCAATTGGGTCAGTACTGAAATAGAGGGCTCGCCCATTGATCAACCGCCTGAACCCGATGGAGATGCTTTATTGGTAATTCAAAGAGGTACGGCCGGCTGTGGTGGATATTCTAACCTTTTCGTTGCATTGTGCAGAGCAGTTGGGATACCTGCTCGAAGCATCGGGGTATGGACCCCACCAACGGATGAAAGGGGATTACAATATTTTGGAGAGGGTTCACATTGCATTGATTGTCAGAATCCTGGCTTTGGTACACATGTTATAGCTGAATTTTATTTGCAGGATTATGGTTGGATTCAAGTTGATGCAGCTGGGGGTGATGAATCTCAATTTGGCAATATCCCTTTTGAACGACTATTCCTTTCTAAAGGGAATGAAATTGATATGGGCCACGATTATTCTTGCCCCTCAGAGGAAGGGTGGAATAATTTAGGAGGCGTGTCCGCTTGGTTTCATGTGCCACGGATACCCTCCCAAGCATTCGATGGAATAACCTTAAAAATTGACTATATTACTAATTCATTCAGAAAGCCGATACCCTTTATACCGTTATTGCTTCTTGATGATTAAATATCAAAACTGAATTTTAGATGGTAGACAGGCTTAGCAAATGGCTCTGCGTTTTTTTTGATGGTATATTGATAACCGTTTTTATATTTTAAAACCTTTGGTACTCTCCAACATATCGGTACTTTTTAGGGTCTCAAGATATTTGTGTTTTTTGGGCATATATGCAATTTTGGTGAACTACAGATCAATGTATCACCACTTGACATCTAA
>JAEOSY010000538.1 GCA_016840125.1 Candidatus Helarchaeota archaeon
GCTTCTGTAGAGATATCGATAAATTCTTTGTTCTTTAATACCAATCCCGCCAAACCTAGCCCTGCTGCATCTCTACATCGATGATTATTATCCGAATACAATTCCATTATTGATAGGGGGAGGGCATGATCATAGAGATAGGATGCGATAAGGGATTGATTCGTTGCGCTGAGATTATTGTAAATCACATCGTAGGCAAAGGCATAGGCGCGAGTAGCGTCCGCCCGTTTAAGGTCTTGATCATAAGAATTTGTTATGGTAGAAATATCTAAAAGAAATTCTGTTACTTTATCATAATAATCCTGACCTCCATCAATTGCAAATTTCAATGCTAGTTTGCGTGTAGGCACCCAACGCTCATCTTCGGCTAAAGTATCAATATCTACATTCTTGAGAGTGTCCACATCTGATGTGTAGGAATCGTACCAAGATTTCCATGGCTCAATCGATTGGTTTATTTTCTGACGAAGCGTAGTCAATTCCGTTGCATTAAATAAGAGATACGGATGGGCTGCATTCTCAATTTTAGAAATATTAAATTCCCAAGTAGCTTTTGATGGGAACGAATCATAAGATCTAGGGTTTTGTAAAGGATTTCCTTCATCGTGTGTAATCTCCCCGCTTAATGACGTATTACTTATTAGAAATGCTCCGTTTTTTAGGTTGAATGTGACTAAAGAACCGACTTGCGAAAACGGTTGATCAACCTCATCAATCACCAAACTCGAGACTGAAAAAGGTACAAAAATCGAAATGGTACCCGACGTAATTTCCTCAATATTCATGTAGCCGGATATCTCGCTCGTATTATTCACATAAGTAACTAGTAAATTAGTTATTGGGGCTGTACTGGTGAAATAATTCTGCCCAGAGAAGGATAATCCCGAAGCTTCTTGGACGTAAAAATATTCAAGGGCATCACTCACATTTTTGTGAATAAACAGAATTTTGGCATCTGATGTGATGGCTTTTGGAACCGCAAAATTTTGAAGGGTTCTACTCGATTGATAGTAAATTAAATCCGTATTGTCAATCTGACCTATCTGATCAGCGTCAACCGAGGATATTTGTGGGACATGAGACGAGCTATCAGATTCATTTTTGGGAAAGAGAACTACACCCATTAAAGGATTTGATTCCCCTGAATATCTAGCTTTTATATACGTTGGATTCTTATCTGCACCCGTGTATCGATAACTTGGATGAAACTGCCCTTCTTGAGCAGTTATTTGTTGAACAGGGCTTAAAAATGTGACATTTAGAGATATTATATCCGATGAGAGGTAACTTTGAGTCGAATATTCTAAAGACTGGGAATTTCCAGCTAACGTAAGGTTCCCTCTTCCATGTAAAACCCAATCAATCGAAAATTGTTGTGAATTTGGTGCCAACTCATCAATAATAATGTAATACCCACTTGAATTTACCTTTTCATCCGAGCGAACAAATAAAACAATGCGAGTAAAACCACCATTAGCAGGAAACCACAGTAAAGCAAGGGTAAAAATAATTGAATTAAAAATAATTAAGAATCCTATGAAACAACAAATTAGAACTAGGCGTTTATTCATAGAAACCTAATCCTAACCTATTTAATATAAGAGTTTTCTTACAAGTTTATTGATTTTCTCTTCTATTTTGATAATTGGAATCTTTTGGGCAATAGCATTATGGGCCTTTCTTGACAAATTAGCTAATTTTTGATGTATTACATTTTCAGGTACAAATTTTGGGATTCTTATATATTCTAAAATGTTTGGTGATGCAAATCCCTTACCCCCTTTTAGAGAAAACATCTTTACCAAGCTTGTGAAGGGCTGTGAATTTAAAACCGCACATAAATAATGAGCTTCAGCTAAACTTTCTAGACTTACATACACAACTGTTTCTTGAGGGATAGGTGTCTTTTTCCCCAGAAGCGGATCTTCATATTCTCTGACTACTGTGGCATCAACACGGCTTCCCATGCGCAACCAACAGACTTTAATTGGACTCTTCATATCCTCCGTACCAAAGAGGACGTAAAATGGATAATGGGATGATTTTTTTGCATAGCTTTTACGTTTTCTCAGATCCTCTTCAAAGTTCGATTTTAAATATTGGTACGCATTTGGGAATTTCGTCTGAAAAAGGTCTTCATTTGCAATTAAATTATTGTATTTCAGAGTGAAAATAATGTATATTTTGGGATTATACTGCCAACGTTGAAGGTCTCCTGATCGAATAAGAGGAAAAATCAAATCAGGTTCTATATTTATAGACTTTTTCGCTAAAATTTTCTTTTTTACCCCTTTTAGAACTTGTTGGAAGTGAATAAGCCCATTGGATCCCCATTCCAATTGTTGAATCCAAAACGCACAGTTTAATCCTTCTGTATTTGCTCCTTCTCTAGCCTTATACTCACTAGGACCAAAGATTTTCTCCCGCAACATTAAAATTTGAGCTTCTGTATCGCCTATCAGAGGGCGAGATAATGGATTATCCTTTGCTATAGGAATCATCACTTTTGAATGCAATTGAAAGGCATCCTCTAGTTTGTTCCATGCTTCATTTGATGAAATGTGATGTAATTTTTCCCATTCAATATACGGCACTGGATACACGGTTTCTTTGTTTCGAATGAGATTTATAATTGCAGTTTGTGTAGTAATGTCTTCAAAAGGTTGGAATTGAGTTAAATCATGGACTTTTATGAGACCCAATTTAATATCTCGGTTCTCCTGTAAATCGTGTTTTATTTGAAAACGTCGAAATCCTCGCCCTGGAATCCCCCGGATTAATGCTTGTGTGACCAGAAATTCAAGTTTTCCACCGTTTTTTAAGAAGTAATCCATACCAACATACACAAAAACTGCAGAGATATCATACTTTGCGTAACCTAACTTCCCTTTCCATCCTTTAGAGGGGAATAACCCGTATTTTTCCCAGAGTTCCTTGACTTTTTTCTTAGAATGTTCAGGTAGATATTCCCAATTAATCCATGGCGGATTTCCGACAATAAAATCAAAGTTACCTCGAAATTTGTTTACTGGTTCATTAAACAACACCTTAATATCTATGCTATCTGCAATAAAGATTGGGATTGTGAAAGGCAAGGTAGGTTGAAGTAAATCGGCAATAGCCCAAAGATAATTTACACGCGCTGCTAATATAGCTAATGGGTTTTTATCAAAACCAACTACACTACGCTGAAGAGCTAAGACGTTAAGTTCATTCTTTTTCGTCTGATGCCATTTTCGTATTTTTTTTATTATTTCGAGAAGAAAGGTCCCAGATCCACATGCCGGATCAAGGATCCGCTTCTCTAAATCCCCCACATACCCTACATCATCAATAATATATTCAGCTAACCACATCGGAGTGAAAACTTCACCAAGTTCTCGCCTTAGTGCTGGAAATAACATTTTTTGATAGAGATTTCGGAATAGATCCTCTATCTGTCTGTTTTGGTTTTGTAGCTCAAATGAATAGTTTGTGAGTACGCTGATACAAGCTCTCATCCATGTTTCTAGGTGCTCATCCCAGAAGTGAAGTATCCATGCAAAGTCTTTAACATCATCCATGAAGTTCTCTAAACCGAAGGCCTGGAATATATCTCCCGCTTCAAGGAGGATAAAATAAGCTTTTAAATCCGAAGAAGAGAGGTGTAACATATTCTCTGGATGAATATTTTTATCTGTTCTTTTCATACTAAAAATGATTCCAGAGGCGATTAGCTTAATAAGTATTGCCATATAGGTATGAATAGTAAAAGTTATTTCCATGACAGTGAACGGCGGTTTTAATGAGTATAAATCTCCGAATTTTTGGAGTTCCGATCCTTTCAATGTTCCTTCAGCCTCGGATTGAGGCTTTAAATAACTCCATCCCCAAAATACCGGTTTAAGCACAGATCCTTTTGCCTTCTGAACTTTTTCAAAAATTAATTTTACCCCCTCTCTCGCATATTGAGAGCTAGGGCCAAAATCCATCTCTAAACTTTTCCCTGTAAGTATCCTCAACTGGGAACTGATGCTATCAAACCTTCTTTTAGTCGGATCTCATTATTAGTCATACTTATTAAACACTCTTATTGTATTATTTTGTTAAATATAATCTATTTTTTAGAGGGTTTCGAAACAGCTACGGAAAGTGAATAAAAGTAAATAAATTTCAATAAATTTGAATAATTTTACGTTAGATTTGAGTGGATGTATTTTGCGCAAAATTCCAATTTGCGCATTTTAGTCGGGCAGATTTATAACCGATGGTCGTGTATTTTCTTGTGATTTGTCATTGAGGGGAGAATTTGAAGAGTTTTAAAACCGTTCGCCTCACTTCGCGCCCCTTGACCCGACATAAATATAGCCAAGTCGCCCTCGCCATCTCCTCCTTTAAAGAGTCAGTGAACTTCTTGATCGCGAA
>JAEOSY010000053.1 GCA_016840125.1 Candidatus Helarchaeota archaeon
ACGATCGTATCATCGGTGATACCATCTTCTTCGAGTTCTTTTAAAAGGTCGCCAGCCCAATAATCCATTGCAGTAATAAGCTCATAATATTTTGCCCATTGTTTGCGTGTCACTTGTGTGTCAGGATAATAGGGGGGGAGCGTTTTCATGGTATCAGGGTTTTGTCTTTGTGAGGGCTTCAGTCTTTTCGTCCGTTCTGCATGTCTCTCATCTGATAATCTCACAGATCCTTCATGTGTACCTGTATAATTAAAAACAGCAAAGAAGGGTGTTTTCTTATTGGGACGATTTCGCCAATGAGCTTTTTTGCTGGACTCATCCCACGCAGTAGACGGTGTATCAAACTGGTAATCCTCTTTGGAATTATTCGTACAATAATAGGATTTTTGTCTCAAATATTCAGAAAAGCATTTAATCTGTGGGGGAGGTGTTGGTTTAATGGATCTTTCGGTTCCTTCACCCCCGGATCGCATGTGATGTGTCCCAAGAGTTGTCTGATAGATACCAGTGATTATACAGGAACGATTGGGCGCACATACACCAGCAACAGTGAAAGCATTTTTAAAGCGAATCCCCTCCGATGCGAGTCTATCAAGATGAGGTGTTTTGGCGTGTGGATCGTCATAACAACCCAGATGTGGGCCAATATCTTCGCATGAAATCCATAGAATATTGGGTGTATGGGAAGTTAGGGTCTTATCTGCCATTACATCCCATGATCCTAATGTCGCAGCCAGACCCCCAGTTCCTATCATTTTAAGGAAATCCCTTCGTGTGATCATTAACCCTCCTTAATATTAATTTACGAGGCTATGTTCCTGTATCGGAATTTCAAAGTTCTAAAAAAAACAATGATTCTGGATTCTTGATACTTGATTTTGAAACATCCAGCATCCAGTATCGTTTTTTCATTAATCAATATGCGAATCTATGTTCTTTAATGGAGATTCCTGCATCCGCAGGAATGACAGCATTTATTAACATTTTAACCCTTAACGAGTATATGTTCTTAAAATTCTATTCATCTTCATCCCAATTCGGATATTGTGATGGAGGTTCTCCATACTCTTCAATAACGTTGGGAAAATCCATTTCTTTATCAACCGGATTTATTTTTTCTAATAAAATTTCGAAAACCCAATTTTCGCCAAAATCATACTCAAACTTCATTGATGTTCCAATTTGGATTGGGATTTCTCCAATTATTTGATCTATTGTATCTGGTTCATCACCTATATCAGGACAATTAATTTCGACAGTATTTCCGAAACGGTCCTTATAATAAAAACTATATAGATGATCTTTATCAAATTCATAAGCGTCGAGAATAATATCCGTCAAATCTTCCAGAGTCATTTCGCCCGGTATCTCAATACGTTTCCACGTTTTTCCTAAAGATACTTTAAACAAATAAGTACCATCTCTAAACTCAGTTTTCGTCCCAGGGGAAGATAAATTATTTTGCCATTCCGGAAAGAATGGTTGAAAAAATGGCTGCAACTCTTTTATCGGAATATCCTTATTAAATTCAAAGTCCCAAAAATTTTTTTTGCTATCAATTTGAAGTAAATATCTTAGAATAGCGTCACCAAAATCGTTACGTTTAACACTTAAAACACGCCATCCTTCTCCAATTTTAGGTTCACCATGTTGTATTTCTAACAGCCCCAAAAGTTCTAATAACGCCATATTATAAAATCCATAGGCATATTGTACAATATTATCTATTTCACTATTGCCCTCTATTTTTAAGCCCTTAGCTGGAATGCGCTTCCAGAATCCAAGACAGGTATCTAGAAGTGATCTCCCACGAGCGCTTCTTTCTTTTAAAATTTCTCTCGGATCACCCCGAAGTAGCCAGGCTTCTAAAAGAGTAAAATAACGTTCGGTTGGATTTAAACTATTCCATGATTGAAGTATCTTTTTATCTAAGATTAAAATATTTTTCTTACCTGCTCTTTTGATATCAAGAAGTTCAATTGACCTCAGAAGCAGATAAAGACCGCCAATATTGGGGAATGCTTGTTGTTGAGGGCGGTTAATCCCTATTTTGATTGGATGGGTGAATTGTTCATTGATAGGTCTTAGGTGTTTCATAGAAAAATGATATTTAGATTTTGTTGCTTCAATAGTATTAGATTCAATATAATCCAATAAACTATTGAAATCGCGCAGGATAGTCCCCGGGCTACTTTCATCAATAATTTGATTTTTTAGAATATTTTTATCAATTTCGTCGAATGATAAATCTGGTTGAGGTTTTGGGCGTAGCATAGTGGTTAATCCTTTATATTAATTGTATCGGAGTTTCAAAGTTATTTTTACTATCTCTATTGATTGATCGTTACCTTATATATAAGGCTAAGGCTGGGGTGTTTCATACCCCGCCTTTTTTAGTATTTTTTTTCATGCAACTTTTGGTTATTTTTACAAATTGCTAAACGCCA
>JAEOSY010000539.1 GCA_016840125.1 Candidatus Helarchaeota archaeon
GAAATGGTTGCTCCAGTTGTTAGATAAATTTGGAATTCTCGAAATGGCACTCGTCCAATAAAAGAACGATGCCCTCCATAAGGCTCTGGATTTAGTAAATGATAAAGTAAATTGAGAATTGTAGTTTTTCCGGAGCCATTCTCACCATATAGTAACATAAGCCTTCCTGATTCAGGGCCTGTTGTCAATGCGACTTCCAGGGAATAGGAAAAAGTGTAGTACAACCCTTCAATTACTAATTTTGAGATAAGTGGTGTAACATTTTTAATTTTTTGCATTGATTGCTCCTTTTTTCATGATACCCTCTTGTTTCAAGGATGGCTTTCGCATTATTATTTTTAGTAGAACGAAGAAATCACCTGTTTCACGCCCATGTTACAAAGGTATATCCGAATCACGGCCAGCTAAGTGAAATCAGGTGGATTGACATGTTCTACTACTCATTTTCATAACTTCTCAAGGCTCAAAATATTTAATTAATCCCCATTTTCCATTGATCATCCAGTTTACGTCTTTCTGAAATAAGGCAAGTATTTTCTCATTTGTAAGATTAATAGCAATTTCAGACTTTAAGGTACGAAGAACAACAAGAGGCACGGGAAAGTAGCTTAAAACTTTATCAAATGAAGTATCATAAGGCCAGTGATAATCTCCAACTAGACGTCGAAAGTGTGCATCTCCTTTGGCAATAACACAACAGGATCGTGCTAACTTATTTTTTAATTCTTGAGGCATTTCCCAACAGTAGAGTGGAGATGTCCAAAAAAAATCTTCATCCAGAATTATTCTGCCTTTTAACAAATGTTCTTTAAATCTAGTAGCGAATGAATATGTTGAGGCATTGCCATCAATTAATAAATAATCAAGGGTATGTTCTAAGTCATTAATTGTTGCATCTGAAACAAATGTTGGATGAGGCTTGAAATGTAGAATTATTTGATCAGTGATTCCTGCTTCTAACAAGTAATCAATTAAAAATAAATCACAAAACAACTCAAATCCTGCATTATCAATAAGTATATCAACTCTATCTTTAGTCTTAAGTGAGTTAAGTTTCTTAACTACCTGATATGATTCATCTATTAGTAAATTATCTTTTTTGTTGATATGTTCAATATCTTGGATATGAATATCGCTTGCAGACCATACGCTCATATCAGCCTGATTTCCCCATAGAGATATACTAATAAATTGACTCAAATTCGTATCACTCCAATCCTTCAGGGAAATAATACCGTTACTAATTCTGCTCATTTGTTTAATTAATTTCTGGTTATTTTCTAATCCTTGTTGTTTCTGCTTTTGAAAAGGATCAAAAAAATGATATTCTCCTTCTTGAAAAAAATTGGTATAAGATAGTATGCGCCTATACAAATAAACCTCTGAAAAAAACCAAGGTACTTCAACCCAAGTTTTTCCCTGATAGGGGAAAATATATTTTTGCCAAGATATTATATCAGGAGCATTATCCTCTATAGATTTTATTTTTCCAAATGGTATTTCAGCAAGCAGATTTTCAAGTTTCGTTACTATTTTTTCAGGAAAACAATTCTCTTCAATAACCCTTTTAGTGATTGTAGGTAGACGTAAGAGTACTGTGCGCTCAGTAAATGTTCCATGGTCTTTTCCCATTAATGGGGGAGGAAATTCTAGATTGTGCATTATAAACCTTTAACTATTTTTTCATTACTTGACTTACATAAACGATATAAAATTAATTTTAAGATAATCATTATAGTGATGCCTGATTTACTGACACAATTCAACACATAGTTCAGTGATTACGTTTGCTGGCACTGCTGAATTAGGCCAACGTGTCCGATTAACTCCCATCCGAAGTTATGATTTTTCATCCAAAAACTTTGCTTCTTGCTTTAATTGATTAAAAGCCCTTTTTGCTGACTTTAAAACTAAACCTTCTCCCAATATAACAACTCCACGTGATTTTTTATTTTCAACGTGTGTAAGGTACAGATCTTTGCCATCAATAATAGTGAAATTTGGGCTATCGATCATTTGAAAATTTGAACTTTTCGAAAGCTCTTTAAATCTTTCTATACTGAGATACCCAACTGTCAATCCTAACTTACTCTGTTCTTTAAAAGTATTATTAAGTCTTTCCAACTCAGATTCATTCTCATATAAAAAGATTCTGATGAAATTATCTTTACCAATTTTCTTCAACATTTGTTTCTGTGCTTCTACAAGATCAGAGTCTGGAAAACGCCCAAACGATGCATCGTGTTCAATATTGGTAGTAAGATAACTTTGTTTTGTATTTCTTAAAACATCTATCCACACCTCCCTCACTTCTTCAGGCGGTATGAATATACGTTTCGATTTTACATCTTCGATTTCCTTTTGACAGTTATCCAATGCACCATATAGTTTATTATTGTAAGTACATATACCTTCAGAGTTCAAAGGAATATATGCTTCATTCGTTAGTTCTATCAAATTATACAATTCTGAGTAAAGTTTCGAATCTTTTACTTTTATTTTTTTTAGTTTTTCAAGTAATGGAACATGAATATCGACTTCACTTGATTTTATTAGTACTGACCTTACTTGCACGCCGAGATTCACTATGCTACAGATTAGGAATACCAGCATACCAGCCATGGTGGCTTCTCGAGGAGTAAAGTTAAAAACGAAGGCTGATAAGAGACCGTAGATCAAGCTGATTAAAGCCTCTAAGAAAAGTACGATGTTGGGATAATCTTGATTTAACTTTGAAAGATTCATAAAATCAACCTCCTATCAATTTCTGACAAACAAGTCATTTTTTTACCCTTTATTGCACAAACATTATTTGATTTCTATAAATGCTTATTTGAACTGAACCACAAATGTATTTATTTTTTTGTAGAACGAAGAGTTAAGCTGACTGGCAGCCGGCAACAGGCCTTGAAGACAACATAAAGCGCACGAAGCTGCCAGTTCTGCTTCAACGCCTTGTTGGACTGGCCACGCCGCCAGAAAGCTCTCTAAAGGC
>JAEOSY010000054.1 GCA_016840125.1 Candidatus Helarchaeota archaeon
AATAGTATCAGAATGTTTTAAAAGAAACTTCATATCGTCGTGATTCATATCATGTCCGATGATTTTAACAACACCATGATTCTCCATTAAAATACGATAAAATGTATCTAAAACATTTTCGTTGTTTTCTACTGCAATTTCTTGTATATTTTTCCCCACAACACCATCCGAGTTTGAGGCATGAGTTATTATTATTTTATCCCATGAGCTTCCACGGAGTTTCATTTCTTCATCGATATCCCTTTTGAACTTTAACTCTAATACATTGTTTTGGGAGATTTTTGCTATTTTATCATAATCCATTTCACAAGCTGGAAAAAGATCTTCAAAGCTTCCTCCCCAGGCAGCATATGGGTATACATCCCAGGTCACATGAAGACCATTTTTATGAGAATCAATTAAATAGTTCAATAAACGTTCGCTCTCCCCCCAATTATTTCTTCCCGCCAATTTAAGATGAGAAATGTGAACGGGGCAGCCAGACCTTTCGCTGACTTCCAATGCTTCATCTATGGAGGCCCATAAGTCTCTATCCTCATTTCGTATATGGGTGGAATAAAATGCATTATACTTGGCCAAAACCTTACACAGTTCTATAAGTTCATTTTTAGTACTGAAAGATCCTGGAGAATATTCCAGCCCTGTGGACATGCCATATGCCCCCATATCAAGGCATTCTTCCAGCAACTCAATCATGGTCTTCATTTCAATTTTAGTTGGTGCTTGATCACTTTTACCCAAGATATTTGTCCGCAATATACCATGGCCGATTAACGGTAAGACATTCATGCCTAGCTTAGGTAAGTGCTTCAAGTATTCGCGAAAAGAACTCCATTCCATATTCAAGTTCTCTGCGCCCAAACTGGCGGAAAGTATTTTCTTAACGGTTTCGCGATTCTTCCCATTCAGTATTGGGGCAAAAGATTGCCCGCAATTCCCCCATACTTCTGTAGTAATGCCTTGGAATATCTTACTTTCAAAGGAAGGGTTTTGATAAACAGTTGCGTTAGAATGACCGTGGATGTCAATAACTCCCGGTGCCACAATTAGGTTAGTGGCACTAATCTTTGTGTCAGCAGACCTGATATTCTTATCTATTTCAGCTATTTTCCCATCAGTTATTCTTATGTCCGCGTCATACCGATCCTTTCCCGTTCCGTCGATTATGGTTCCGTTCTTGATTACAAAATCCAAACTCAATTTTCTCATTGATTCACCTTTTACTGTTCACAGAATCCTGAAACCTGTTTATCATATGAATGTTTGAATGTCTTATTTATATAGGGGGAGGACATAGCAGAGAGCAACGCCCCGTAGTTCAAGTTGAACTCCACTTCGTCTCCAACCTTCAGGTCCAATTCTTTTGCATCAATTATTATGTGATCACTACTCGCGCCAAGGATATCAATGTCCATACAGGGAGCTAAACCCGACACAAGTACATCCTGCAAACCGATACCAAGTATGGCTCTTCTTATTTGACCACGGTCAGGAAACTCAGGAACATTGCCAAAGGCATCCTGACAGATATCTCCATAAGGTTTGGATGGCTTTATCTTCGATTCAATAACCTCTGCAAGCAGCTTGAATGAATCGGTGAATAATCCCGGAATAGGTTTTCTGTAGAGAGTTTCACACCCTAATAAAATCGATTCGCCCAATCTTAGATTATTGATTATTCCCATGTCCTCCGTTGACATGAACCATTCATAGTTGGCTGAATTTCCGCCGGATACATATTCCAATTTCAATCCGAACTTGCTTTCGATATCTAATGCAAGGGATGACATGTATTCGATTTTATTCTTATCCGGTTTTATTCCCCCAAAGCAAGCCAAATTGGTTCCGATGCCCGCCAAGATAATTCCTTTCCGGCTATTCACCAGTTCAACTGCCTGCTCCAGATCCGAAGGCATTAACCCCTCCCTCAAATCGCCCATTTCCACCATAAGAATGATTTTATGTGTCTTATTGTTTTTGACAGCATACGTGGAGAGTCGGTCAATTACTGAAAATTCTGTATTGAGGCTGATATCAGCATATTTTACTGCAGATTCAGCCTGACTCGGTGCGGGAGTCCTTAAAAGAACAAATCGTGCCTGTATGCCTGCTTGACGCATCCTCACTATATTTAATAGCCTTGAATCTGCGAGCGTATTAATTCCAGTCTTAACAAGAACATCGGCGACGATGGGGTCTCCACAGACGACCTTTGTTACACCAATAATGCCGATTCCCTTTGAGGCATACAGTTTTCTCAACTTCAGTGCATTATGTGATATTTTGTCGAGGTCGATCTCTATTCTAGGTGTGGCCATTAAGCCGTGCTCCGACTTAATAACAGTTCCGGGAATTCTAGATAGAGCGAATTTACAATTTTACCGCATCCATGCTTCAAGACATCCATTGTTGGTAGAC
>JAEOSY010000055.1 GCA_016840125.1 Candidatus Helarchaeota archaeon
AATCGAATCAAATTTAAATTCATTACATGTTTGAAATATTATCAATCCCTTTGAAAGTATTCCTAAAATTAAGTGGAGAAAAAGTGAAAAATGTGTCCCTTAACTCCAGAACAAGTGCGAGAGCAGATACCAATAATGCAAAAATATGTGTATGTAGATAATGCAGCCACCACCCCAGTTCCAATTCCAGTATTAAAAGCTATAAAAGAATATTGCTATGAGTATCCCGCCAATATTGAGCGCGGGGCATATTCTATAGCAGCTCTGGCAAGTGATAAAGTAGATGAAGCAAGATGGGCAATATCTAAATTGCTTCTGAAGTGTAAACCCACTGAGTTTATATTCACGCGAAATACAACTCAAGGTACTAATTTCGTTGCTTACGCCCTACTAAATAATCTTTGGAATCGTTGTGATGGAAAATTCTGTGAGGCGGATCCGATTGTTCAATGGGAACCTGATGATGAAATTGTTACAACTATTATTGAGCATCATTCCAATTTCATACCTTGGATGCGATTAGCTAAGAAGGTGGGGGCAAGCTTCAAATTGGTTGAACCTCAGAACGATGGCGTATTGAAACCAGAGAATTTTGAATCCTCTATTACAGAAAAAACAAAGCTAGTCGCATTTCAACATGCATCAAATGCATTTGGGACTGTACATCCCGTTAAAGAGATTATTAAGTTAATTCGAAAGCTTAATTCTGAAACTCTCATCTATATCGATGGATCTCAAGGACCTGGGCATATGTCTGTAGATGTACGAGACTTAGATTGTGATTTCTACACATTTTCAGGACACAAGGGGCCTCTCTCAATTCCAGGTACGGGTGGGTTATATGTAAGAGAGGAATTAATACAAAAGATGGAGCCCGAGGAGATTGGAGGTGGCATTATTGCGGATGTTTCTCGAACCGATTATCAATTACGTGCTGACTATTATGGGAAAAGGTGGGATGCGGGTACGCCCAACATTATTGGATATTTAGCACTTGGACGAGCGACACAATATGTTGTAGAAGAAATCGGTCTCAAGAATATAGAAGCACAGGAACGAAAATTAATGAAATTACTTTTAGAGGGCGTCCAAGATGTAGGCAAACTTACATTTTACGGTCCTTCAACATTAGAAAACAGGTGTGGCGTACTAACTTTCAATATCGAAGGATGGAACTCTCATGATTTATCACTTGCACTTGACGAAAATTGGAAAATCTTAACCCGGGGCGGGCATCACTGCGTGATACCTGGATTGCGATGGCTTGGAGTCCATGAGAAGTTCGGAGGAAACACGCGAGTGAGTTTCCACTACTTCAACCTTGAAAGTGATGTCCAAAAAGTTCTTGAAGCATTAAAAGTCTTATGCGAATGAATTCGCCCAATTTTTTATACTATTCAGATCAAAGATATGAGGTAAGAACATGAGTGAAAAAGCTAAGTTTTACATTAAAGAACTCGGTCCGATTTACGGATACCTCCCATACTTTCGTTCAAACAAGGTAAAACAAGTTACGACCCAGAACACCGATGAAGCGAAAGTATTTAGGGTGGATATTAATAAAAAGAGAGACCACCGTGATTTTGTTGTACTCCCTCCAAAATCCACTTACACCTTTCCTGAAATTGAAGGTCCAGCTTGTATTTCCACGATCTGGAGTACAATTGGACCGTCTATTGGACATTGGTTCAATTTACCTTTATGGGGTCTTGATTTACTAGCATTTTACGATAAATTTTCATCACTTAATGATGCTTGGATTAAAATTTATTTTGATGGGGAAAAAACTCCTAGTGTCACTGCGCCCTATGGTATGTTTTTCGGCGGAAATGCTTATAACGAATATACTCATTACCATTCCAAATTCCTTGGCATGACCAGCGGGGGCTATGTTTGCTTATTTCCCATGCCGTTTGCTGAAGCGTGTCGAATTGAGATTGTGAATACGGGGAAAAAGCATATCTTACCCTTTTATGGGGCAATTACATATAATCTACTGGAGAAAGTACCTGAAAATATTGGCTACTTCCATGCAAAATATCGGCAAGAGAAGCACCCTAAGGAAGGAAAGCCATATATTATTTTTCAAGGAACCGGAAAAGGGCAATATGTTGGTTGTAATGTAAATATTCGAGGTCATAAGCGTATTCGCGTGCCTCTTATTCAACCTGGATTTTTCTTCCTAGAAGGTGATTGTAACATCTATGTCGATGGAGAAGATTCACCTTCGCTTTCCTATACGGGTACTGAAGATTATTTTATGGGGGGATGGTATTTTACAAAGGGAAAGTTTTGTACCCCAACCCATGGCGTAACACTTAAGAGTAGTAAATGGAAAGATTTCCTCCCTTTTGGTCGATGTAAAATTGCAATGTACAGGTTCCATTATCCCGATGCGATTGCTTTTGATAAGTCATGCCAAGTGGCGTTAAACCACGGCGAACTGAATCAGGTGGATGCACATTACCATAATGTTGCCTACTGGTATCAGCGAGAGCCCCATGATAATTTCTTTGATATTAATGGGGGTGAAGTGGAATGAATAATCCATACTTCCTAAAAGAACTAGGGCCCGACTACGGAAATATCCCAGTTTTACGAAAGGCGAGTTCTGTTCGCCAGGTCACAACTCAAGAAGAACGCGAAGGGAAGCATTGGGACTTTGTCCAGATCCCAGGTGGCGAATCCTGGACGTTCCCTGAAATCAAGGGTCCTGCATGCATCAGTACGATATGGATAACAGTTTCACCGCAAAGAGGTAAGTCATGGAAAAATCTTTGGACAACTGGTAACTTTTTGATGGACTTTATAGAATATCATCATATGACCTCATTGCAGGAAGTGTGGATCAAAATATTCTTTGATGATGAGAAAACTCCTAGTGTGTACGCTCCAATTGGTAACTTCTTTGGAGTCGGGTTTGCAGAATATAAGCATTATCAATCGCAATTTTTAAGTATGACAAGCGGGGGATACGTCTGCACTTTTCCCATGCCCTTTGCGAAGTCGTGTCGCATCGAAATTGAGAATACAAATCCGAAAAAGTTCTTAAACAACTTTTATGGTGCCATTACCTACAACATTTTAGAGGAAGTGGAGGAGGATGTAGGCTATTTTCACGCACGCTACCGGCGCGAACGCCATCCTAAACAAGGAATCCCTTATACTCTTGTGCAAGCCACTGGTGAAGGTCATTACATGGGATGTAATCTGAGCTGTCGAGCCAATGGATTGAGAAAACCAATCATGAGTTTCCTCTTCCTTGAGGGCGATTGTAATATCCATATCGATGGACAGGATACGCCAGCACTATCCTATACCGGTTCCGAGGATTACTTCCAAGGGGCCTGGTATTACATTTAGGGTGAGTATTGCACTCCGACACATGGTTGTACGATCCGAGATAGTTTTATCAAATCTTTATTCTCGAGAAGCAAAGCATCGATGTACCGGTTTCACTATCCCGATGCAATTAGTTTTCAGAAGGATATCAAGGTCGCAATTAATCATGGGGAACACAATCAAGTTGATGCAGACTATCAGAGTGTAGCCTACTGGTATCAACGCGAGCCTCATGATGAATTTTTCGATAAAACAGAAGGAGGAGCTCCATAATGGCAAAAATTCACTCAATTATTAAGCACTTAGGGTATGAATATGGGAGCTTGCCCATTATTAGAAATAATAAAGTCCACCAAATAACCACCCAGAATGACCTTGAAGGGGAACACCGCGATTTTATGAAAATTGAACCAAATTCCACTTTTACCTTTGATATCATTAAAGGTCCCGCTGTGATTTCGAATATGTGGTTCACAATAGCCCCGTTTTTTAGAGAAGGGTTGGGATTAGCCAGAACCCTCTGGAGAGCAATTCGATATAAGAAATTAGAAACATTAAAGGATGTTTGGATTAAAATTTATTTTGATAACGAACCAAGCCCTAGTGTTAAAGCTCCATTCGGTGATTTTTTTTGTTGTAGCTTTGGGAAATATAGCCATCATCATTCAAAATATCTCGGTATGACATGTGGGGGGTATGTCTGTATGTTTGCCATGCCCTTCAAGCAGCAATGTCGGATTGAAATTGAAAATACACATTCGAAATATGCAGTCCATCACTTCTATGGAGCTATTACATACACTACACTTCCTGCCTGGGACGAAAATCTTGGTTATTTCCATGCGCGATATCGAACAGAGAAGACTACAAAGGGTATCCCCTATACCATCATTGAAGCCACCGGGAAAGGGCACTACGTGGGATGTAACATGAGTGCGGTAAATCGGAGCCGGTTTAGGCAACTTCTCAATTTGTTTTATCTTGAGGGCGATGGTAATATTTACGTGGATGGAGAAGAATCACCCTCTCTGTCATACACCGGAACCGAAGACTACTTTATGGGGGGATGGTATTATAATAAAGGTCTTTTCCATGCACCCACGCACGGATTATCTCTTCGAGGTCCCAGAAATGCCGTTATCCGCAAAGCTCCAAGCACCCAGTACCGGTTTCATTTCCCAGATGCGATCAACTTTCAGAAATCAATAAAGGTCACGATGAATCATGGAGAGAAAAACCAAGTAAGGACTATTAATCAAAGCGTCGCCTATTGGTATCAAAAGGAACCCCATTCAGATTATTTTGATAAGAGTGAATTCGAGATCTAATGGATATCTCAAAAATCTAGGGCGCTATTGAATAAAATCTTTTTTTTTAAAGACTGCTATTCGTTAAGTGACCTTTACATTTATTATTGAGAATACACTTTTATTTTAACATCACATTTTCAACTAGAGAATGTGGGATAGGGATAAAAATGAAAAGAATTAAACACGGTATACTATTATTCTTAATTTCAATTTCGTTTCTAATAGTATTTAATCAAGGAAATCAATTCATCGCAGCAGATTCAGAAGTTCCAATACAATGTAAGGCAGACTCACCATTTAATATTACAAGTAACGCGGATTTTGATCTTTATGATTCTGGAGGCAATGGGCAGAAGGGTACCCCTTGGATCATTGAAAATTATGTTATCAACGCAAGCGGTTATGGTGTTGATGGTATTTCAATCAAAACGACAACTGATTATTTCATTCTTCGAAATTGTACAGTCTTCAATGCAGATTCAGGCAAAAATGGGATTTACCTTCAAAATGTGGACAATGGGCAAATTATCAACAATACATGTACGGGCAATAATGGCAGTGGAATTAGCCTCTATTCCAATTGTAATGATAATACGCTATTTAACAATACAGTTAAAAATAATGGAATTGATGGAATTAGAATCCGGCTGAACAGTGATGGGAATGCGCTGGGGAGAAATACGGCTACGAATAATTCGGATAATGGTTTCTATTTCACTAATAGCGATAGAAACTCGATGGCGAGCAACAACGCCACTTTTAATGCGGATTATGGAATTTATTTGAGAAATGGTTGTGATAATGCTACGTTTACTAGCAATAATGTTTTTAACAATACAATTGGTTTCTATCTGGATGATAGTGATGATAACACACTGACCTCCAATACGGTTCAAAATAGTACCTATGGATTAGTGTTAAATAATAGTTGCGTTTTCAACACGTTAACTGGAAATTTAGCTATAAATAACTCCGAAATTGGAATCTATTTACACTTGAGTAATTATACCACATTGAGCAATAACTTTGCAATTGACAATAGTGATTCGGGAATAGTCTTAAATAAGAGCCACTGGAATACTTTGGATGGCAACACCGTCACTGATAATGGATTTGACGGAATCGTATGTCTTCTGAGTTCCAGTTGGAATACGTTGATCAATAATATTGTCGAAGATAATGATGATGATGGAATGTATTTCTGGAACGCTAATGGAACCACTTTAACCAATAACACCGTAAAGAATAACGGATTTTATGGAATTATGCTGAATAGTGGCACTCAATACAATCTTACAGACAACAGAGTTATCGATAATTTCTATAATGGAATTACTTTAGCATGGGTGAATGATAGCATACTGACGGGTAATACCGCCAATGAAAATTTCAACGGTATCGAGTTTCAATATAGCTATAGAAATACCTTAAACGGTAACATTATCAAAAATAATACGAAACGGGGAGTATATTTTCTCTTTCATAGTGATTGGAACATGTTGACAGGCAATACTATTTGTTATAGTTATGAATCTGGTGTATTAGTTAATGTAGACTCGGATGATAATGGCTTTCAGAGTAATCTTATTGGGGCCAATAGAGGGTTAGGATTAGATGTAAACGGTGATAGAAATCAGATATACTATAATCTTATCTGTGGTAACAACGATGGCAAGTCTTGGAACCAAACATTAGATTTAGGAGTAAATAACACATGGTTTGAGAACAACTTCAATTGTCTGGATGATTGGGATAGCGACGGGCTTTCGAATGGGAATGAAATAACTTTGGGTACGGATCCATTCGTTGTTGATACTGACGGAGACACCCTAAGTGATGGCTTCGAGGTGAGTTATAAAACTGATCCGCTCGATCCCGATAGCGATGGCGACGGATTGAACGATCATGATGAAATCTACGTATATTTCTCTAATGCCACAGATGGGGATAGCGATATGGACGGTCTTTCAGATGGAGATGAGGTGAATGTCCATTCCACGAGTCCAATATTACTAGATACTGACGGTGATGGGTTATCAGATCCTAATGAACTAGGGAATAATACAAATCCAAATCTCGCAGATACGGACTATGACAATCTGGCGGATGGTTTCGAGGTGAACATAGGGACTGATCCGCTCGATGCAGATACAGATGGAGATGGGTTTTTAGATGGGATTGAACTTGCTAGTGGGACAGACCCATTGAGCGCATCTGATTATCCAGGAGTGAGTACACCACAAGAGATCGATATTTATACTCTCGCGACTCTGGCATTACTGGGACTTGTCTTGGTTGTGGTTATAGTACGAACGGGAAAATCAAAATCAGAGGCAAAATCACTCCCCCCCAGCAGCTTTGGCAAAAGCACCAGTTAATCCTGAACGGGATTTCACCAAAGAGAAATCACTTCTCCTTTTTTTTTGAACCTTAGAAAGATAAATACTCTTCGTTTTTTGATGAAACTGAAGATAAAGGGAAACTATTGTGTCTTAATTCAAGCAATGATAACGTTTTAAAAATTGAGAGAACGATATTTAATTTAATCATCTCTTTTCCTTAATTCTAAGGTGGGGGAAATTAATGATAACTGATGCGACTAGAGCCTACTATGATAAAATCCGGGTAATAGTTAGGTATAAAGATGAAAAAAACAAGAAAAATGTAATTGGAGTCATTTGCACAATAAATTTAACTGAGGAATATTTGCAAATTATATCAAATTATATTGTTTTTTTAATGACGAGGGAAAAATATAAAACTAAATTTAAAGACAAGGACATTCCGGTGATTACCGAAGAAAATCTTTATCAAATCAAAGAATTAGCAAAAAGGTTGAAAGTGAAGCGCCGACTTCTTGAAAATTTTTATTTTGATCTCAACAAGATTACGGTTAAAGGGTTTAAGCGGTTCTCAGACTATTCAAAACCACGATATGAGATTGCCCCCTCAACGCTTCAACTCGAAATTGACTCCGCACATGGAGTAATTGTGGTATTATTAGAGACGCAAAAGGTGTTTAATCCTTTTACACGAAAAGCACCGAAATTGGTTGAATTATCAAAGTTAATCAAACAAACAAAAAAATCTAAATCCATGGCTGGATTCTTTGAGCAACTAGAAAGCTCCAAATAACGTCCTTTGAGATATTCTAATCTTACTGAAACGATCTTAGCAAAAATATTAAAAACATACTTTTTCTATCTAATTTATTCACTTTTGTAGGAGATTCTATGCCTGGAATTTCGCACCTTGCGTTCGGATTGATGCTTGTTATTCCTTTTATGTTATTCGCGAGAGACAAATTTAACTATAAAGTCGCAGCAATTTTTGTATTGAATAACTGGGTAGGTCCAGATTCATATTGGGCTTGGCGGTTTATTCCATTTGAAATGCATCAATTGGTAGGGTTCCTCATTTGGGCAATCCCTTTATCCTTATTTTATACTTATCTCTCGCGTTTTTCATTTGAGCGAAGTAATCAGTTTTTCACGATAGTTGATGACGGGAGACGTGAGGTGAGTTGGCGAAATTCTTATATATTATGTGTAAGCGGTGCAACTTTCCATATTCTCGTAGATTCTCTGTTCCATGGTGGGTATACCGGGTTAGATATCTTTCCCAGTGAAATGCAAGATTGGTTTCAGAGTTCCTTTGGAATCACATTAACCAATCCGAATCTTGCAGATATTAATTCATGGTTTACTGAAAGTTATGGTTATCCCGAGACTTTGATTATAGTTGGATTTGTCGCAATGATTGCTGCGTCATTATTCATCCTTTATTACTTAAAGAGAGAGCTTAAAGTTGTTGTTATTTTCCTTTTCACCTTAATCGCCTTTATTTTTCTCAGCCAAATTTTATTAGGATGGAATACTTTTACCGAACATGAATTTGCTGCTACATTTTATGGATTATTTTTCATATTCTTACCGTTAATGGGATTTGCCTATGTCATGTACGATGTAAACAAAAATCCTCGTGACCCCTCTAAACCGCTAATGAGTGCAGAATCCGCCCTGAGATTCACGGCTATTATCGCAGTTATTTTAGCAGGCGGCTTTCTCTTTTTAGGATTGAGTCCCTATTTCGCACCTAGCATAGTCGATAGTTTACTAGGGGGCTATCTAAGTGCCAGTGAAATAGCAATAATCGGTCCAATCGTAGCAGTTATTGCAGGGGTTGGATTAGTCGGAGCTGTTGGGCTCTTCTTTAAAAACAATGTATGTCGATATATAACAATCTTTATTTCCCTCCTCCTTTGGTTCTTTGTCTTCCCCTTTGCCATTGCATTAACTCTTGGACGTTCTGACATTAAGGAAATGTTTGAGAAGAAGACCTAAAATCATCCCTTTCCTGGATGACAAAAACCGCTCTACTTGAGGATTCCGTAAACAAAAACAATTAGGCCCACAATAAATAGGATAGGGGATATTACATAATAACCAATAGCAAAGCTAGCTATGAACAATTGAAAATGGAGGGCGTTTTCAAAATCCCATTATTAATAGTTTGATATTAGAATTATAGTTATTCCTATTTAACTTTAATAGATTAGAAATTTCGAACGTCGTAAAACCAACATTTCACGTCGTAAAAAAAGAAGAGGATTAGGAAATTAATCTGATTTAGCTTTTAAGATAAATATACCACCGATCAAGATTAGGAGGGCTTCCAGGGGTATCGGGATAGCGAGCCCTCCAAGGAGAGTGAAGGAGGTGAATATGGGCCTTTCATACTCTGCATATACTGTAGGATCTAATATAGACAATATCCCGAATAATGTTGTCATAAATCCCGATATTAAAACCAGAACTCCGCCAGATTTCCGACCAGCTACTCCCAATCCACCCCCAATCACTGCAAGAATCGAAAGTCCCAGATACAACACGATATTTTCCTCTTTAAAAGTACCACTTCCAAAACCAAGTGTTACTTGCTGAATTGTGTAGATAATCACTAAAAGTAACATGATATTAGCAGCTATGAGAGTTAAAGCACTACCGATAATTAACGACCTATCCATTATTTTGCCCCCTTAACATTAGTAATCCAAAAATAACAAACCCTATTGCTTCTAATGGGACACGCATAGGAATATCGAAAATGGTAAACATTATATTCATAAGTACGGGTGGTTGGAGACCTGTGAATAATGTATTGGAATAGAAGAAGGTGTAATCAATCGTATCTAATATACCGAAGAGAAGGATAAATAGACCTCCAACTAGAGTAAAGACTGCGCCTGCATTCTTACCTGCGAGTCCCATGGCACCTCCTAGTAGTACTAAGGAAATTAGTACGAGATATAAAACCGCATTAGCACTTATCCAAGGGAAGAAATATCCAATACTTCCTATAATATGCCAAAATAAGTATATTTGTCCAAAAACTACAGCTAGGATACCTCCAAGTTTTCTAGAGTTCATGTTAATCCCTCACGAATTAAGTATCACTTATTTTTGAATCAGAATATAAATGTTGGGTGATTATCTAGCTGGATATTAAAACTGATCTTATTGATTTTAGCGATACTTGATACGAGCATATGAAATACTAATAAGCTCTTCAGTTATATTAGCCTTTAAATCTTTTATACAGCGTTTTTTTGTGTAGTAATAAGCCAATAGAAAGGAAGAAGAGAGTCCATAGTAACATCAATCCAACATCAATTAAAACGCCCCATGTGCCAAAGTAACTTACTCCAGAAAAGGAATAATTAACCATATCAATGAACGGGGTTAGGGGGGATACCACCGTCCAGGGAGATACCGAAACCGGGATAAAGATTGGGCTAATGAAGAGTAGAGGGAATTTAACCAAGAATGATATGATCATAATTGTGGAGGGCATTTCGGTTGGTGGGGACGAGAGGACAATACCGAAGCAAGCGAATGCGAAGCATCCAAGTATCAAAGCTCCCACAAGAACAACCGGTGCAATTATCGTCAATCCGCCAACAAGACCGATAATAATAGGTACAACTGAAATCATCATTCCAAAAAGGAGAGATGCCCAGATATCACCAAACAGTAGAGTAGTGAGGGTAATGGGTGTGGTTACTAGACGCTCTAAAGTTTTTGCCATAGTTTCCCAAGGAAAAACAGCTGGCCCAATGGAGCTTGCGGTGAAAATAAGAATCATTCCAAGTAACCCTGAAACGACATACAGTAATTCAACGGTTCGATTCATAGTAAAAGCAAAATAAAGTAAGAGCGGGACAAGTAGCCCAAAGATGATAACGGGACCCTTATTGTAATAGACCCGAATATTTTTTTTGGCAAGAGCTATCGATTTCCGTAGTTGAGAAAAAAGATTAGACATATCCATTAGGCGGCCTCCTCTATTATTTTTAAAAAGATCTCCTCTAATTTTGGACTCTGGAGATTTAGGCTCACAAGGCGAAGATTGTTCTTTTTAACGAATTCCATCAACTCGAATACTGCGGCAGTAGGATTTTTTACATAAAGCTGGAGGCAATCCTCCTTTCTAATTACTTGGGATACTTGAGCTAGTTTTTCAAGTACGGATGGATTGATTTCCTTATCAAAGAAAACTTCTATGGTCTGAATATTTTGAATAATTTGTTTTAAATTACGAGGCGTATCCAATGCAATAATCCGCCCTTTATTGATAATCGCAATACGATCACATAGTTCGTTCGCAACATCCATGTTGTGGGTTGTTAAAAAAATGGTCACGCCTTGCTGGTTATATTCTTTAATGGTATCTTTGATGATTCGGGAGCTCTGAACATCCAAACCTGACGTCGGTTCATCCAAGAACAAAATTTGTGGAGAATGAATTAAAGCCATACACAATAATAGCCGTTGTCGTAGCCCTTTAGAAAATTGTTTAGCTTTAGAGTTTTTTTTATCAAAAATCTGGAATTTTTTTAGCAAATTTTCGGCTCGTTCGGTCCTAACTTGCTTTGAGACATCATACAATTCTCCCATGAGCGATAAGTTTTGAAGTGCAGTTAAATCATTGTACACATTTGCCATTTCGGGAACAACCCCCATTATTTGCTTGATTTTGAGGTCTTGCTTTCCTCTCTGCCATTCTTTGATCGTAATTGTGCCTGAACTAGGGGGTAAAACAGTGGTGAGCATCCGGATTGTCGTTGTTTTTCCCGCCCCGTTGGGACCTAGGAACCCAAAAACCTCACCTTGCTGCACATCAAAACTGATATCATCAACTGCACAAAACCCATTGAAATATTTTGACAAATTTTTAACATCAATTATCTTCATTTTCAACCCTCAAAAAAAAAGAAAAGGTGATAATTATTCCTCATCTTTCATAGCTTTTAATATTTCGCGAAACGGTTGATCACCATGACATTGAATTATTTGATTCAATGTACAATCCTCTGGTTTTCCTTTCGATATTTCAGGATGATCACAAACACATTTATCTTGACACATATTTTAATTCTCCATTTTACCAGTTAAGTACTGTACTTAACCAATTACAAAATATATTTAAATATTTTGATTGCCAATTTAAATTAGAAAGAATTAGCTTTAGGATTCAGAATGAAAGAAATTAATATTGGAGAAATAGCTCCTTTCATAAAGGCACTTCATTGTCCCACTAGATGGAAAATTATCGAATTGCTTCAGACAGGTTCCAAAAGTTCTGAGAATATCTATAAAATTTTGTTAAAGGAGAATAAAAATCTTAAAAAGCCTACATTGTACTACCATTTGAGAGAATTAGAAAGTGTGGCTATCATTGAATTAGATGAATACAAACCGAGCGACTCAAAAAGAGCTCCGGAGAAGATCTGGAAATTAAGTATGAAAGGATTAAATATAAGTTTCATGAAGGCGGAGGAAAAATAATGTGTGACAGTAAGAATGAATGCAAAGGTCATAATTGCGATTCACGATTCAGCAGTAAGGATGATTTGATCAAATATAAGACGTGGCTTGAACATGAGCTAAGCATTGTTAATAAGACGCTTCTAGATCTTGAAGATTAATAGAAAAAAAAGAATGAGAAATTAGGTAACGAAATCGAGTTCCTGAATCTCCTCAAGTAGATTTGCTACGGCGACCTTCACGTCAGTTTCAGATTTAGCCCCGACACATACAATTTTTCCGCTAGCAAAGATTAAGAAAACAACTTTTGGAACCTTCATACGATAAATTAGACCTGGAAATACTTCTGGCTCATAAAGAGCTCTTTCTAGACTAATGGACATAAGATCTAGGTTTAGTTTTAAGTTCAAATCACCTGAAGCGACGATATTTTGAATCTTAATTTCAGGTTCACTCTTAATAACAGCTCCTGACCGCTCTATAATCTTGATTACCTTTTGGGTGATCGGCTTGACATCTTTCTCCTTCTTCAATCCGGTGAGCACTAATTTGCCGGTGCTGAAAACTAGGATAGTGCTCTTGGGTTTCTGAAGACGTAAAATGAGACCCGGAAACGTGTCCGGATTGTATTCAATATTTTTATTACTCATTGCAATAAGATTGAGGTCGACTAGCTTTTCGATATCGAATCGAACTGAAGCGACGATATTAACAATTTGATAAGTGGGTTTTGACATTTTCTTTCTTTCCTCAGTTTAAAATATGAGCGTAACCCCTTTCGTCTTATAATTTTCTCTAATTCTTTACCGTTGCGCCAATTTCGAGATTAATTTGCTTAACTTCCTTCAACTGTTGCAAGGTTTTATCCCGGCAGTTGGTTTCCTCTCTGCTATGGATAAATTCATTAAAAAAAATTTTCACCTTACACCCTTATTTAAAAAGCTTCCCTTTATAAATGATTCTTTAAAAAGGATAAAAGTAAAGTTGTGATCCTTAAAAACTCCAAAAATTTTCAAATTTACCACGGTGGGAAGAACAGAAAAATAACTACTACAATCATCACAATACAACAAATACAGGATAAAATCATTTGTTTTTGATCAACTTCTGGGCGTTCTTCTCTATATTCATCTGGAATATATCCAAACCCGATAACTTGCTTTCCTAGGTCGACGACTCTTTTCCCCTCTAGTATCTCGAGCGATTTTTTCGCGCTAGTGCGGACATCTGCATCGGGGTCGTTTAAAGCTTTTTGTAAAAGGATTATAGAACGATCTTTATACACGGGGTTGTCCCCCGCGAAAGATCCCAATTCAACAGCGGCCATCCCTCTAATATTTGGATCGGGATCAGTTATTTCCTTCTGAATTTCTTGAAATTCTTCTTCTTCAATCGAGGGCATTCCAGTTTCACCTTATTATTTTATTGATTATGTCACACCCAGCTTTGATAAGTTTTTCCCCTCATCCGTTCTCATTCTTCGAAAATTGTCAAAATATATAAGCTACCGTAGGCTTTCTTCTCAATAGAGAGGTTTGCTCGTGTCGGTGTCGAGTTACAAAGTTAAATGTTTAGTGATGGGGGATCCAAGTATTGATACTTGGAATCTTATAGCAGGTTGTGTTCAAAACTCTTTCAATAGTAGATATAAATACACAATCGGGTGTGATATCGGCACTCTTGATGTTCAATTACCGTATGAACTTGTAACAATTTCCATTTGGGATATCTCTTCTTCTGAACGGTTTCGTTTTTTTCGCTCCTCCTTTTTTCGTGGCGCATCGTGTGCAATTCTTGCTTTTGATTTGACTCGTTACCACTCCTTTAATCCCACACTAACCAATCTAATTACTGAAATTTATACTATATTAGGTGGAATTCCAATTATTTTAATCGGGTGCAATGCGGGTGACGCGGATCAACGCCAGGTTACTCGGGATGAGATCGAAGAATTGTGCGAACGAATGGCTCGAGTCGTTTATCTTGAAATTGACTCTTATAACGAAAGGATTAATTCCGCCTTTGAAACGATCGCAGAGTTAATTGTTAGTAGGATGGGATTAACCGAAGAAGACAGACGATTGGCATATGAATGGAAGAAACAAAGGCTTGAAACCTTAACAACAACCCTAGAGCAACTAAACTTTTTTGTGAATGAGCGGGACGAAGTTGAAATTATTAATCAATATGGTCTTTTTTCAATTAATATTTTGAACAGCAGTGTTACCTTTGAACCAATCGTTTGCGTTACGTGTGACAACTATAACTGCTATTATAAAAAACAACCACGTCGAAAATCCCTATGTATTGTTTCTGCTAGTGAAGGTTGGTCTAATCTTGAATTGGAAAACCGAGAACTGCTCATTCTCGCTAAAATATTAGCTATTGCTGAAGCTAATTTACCATCTCATGTCCTCAACCAGATGCAGCAGGTGGAAGTTTGCTCTGAAATAATAACCGAAACAGAGGAAAATCCAATTGTTGATTTTGAAAATTTGCCAGAACCTGAAATAATGGGAGCTCCAGAGATTGAGCCAACTATAATTGGAAACCTATTTCAACAAATCCTTCCCGTCGAAGCTAAAACTTTACTTCGTAATTATCAGATCCAGTTTTTTGAGGGTCGTCTCCCCTATGCTGTTTATAATTATCTGAAAGAACGACTCAAAAATATTTTAAACTCTTCCCCATAGTCTATTTTATTTGAAATACGGCAAAACGGTTTCTTTCAATTTCCCTCTCTTTTTCTTGTACATTTCCTTAGTAGGTAACTTTATTTTCGTCCTCTTCCGCCATTTTTTCACACGTTCTTTTATCTTTTTCTCAATGGGCGGAATCTTTTTGGCGATAACCTCAGATTCTATATCATAGTACATTTCTTTGATAAGAGGAATTTCATCTTTTTTATTTAAGCCCCCAATATAATATTCTATCTCCTGATATGCCGAAGAAGCTCCCAATGATGCATCGACTAGTTGAAACATCTCAACAGGAGGTTCTTGAGTTATTATTTTAGTATGATCGAACACTACTGCGATAGCTTTCGGATTGACAATCTGGTATCCTAAATGATTAATAATATCCGTCTGGGATAAAAATAGACCTAATCCTGGATGTGAATGATACCAGCCAACAAAAAACTCATCATTCTCAGCGCATATAATATTTAAATATGCACTCAGAACGTAATGTTCTTTCTTAAACTCAACTCCATAATGGGTTCCATGAGTTATTGGAATTGCATCCGTAATGTGAGTCCACTTGGTATCTTCATCAATATATCCAACTAAGAAACCATAAACTTCTTTCCAATTCCTTACCTTAAGATCAAAGTGAGCAAACTGGGCTGTATGGATTACTATATTTCTGAATGCTTCGTATTCCATAAATACAATATAGAAATCTGAGTCCACTCTGACCACAAAATCCAATAAAATAAGTCCCATGTTATTAGTTTTACTAAATAACTAGCTCAAAGGTGAACTTTATTTAAAAGGTGGAGATAGATAATACTCTAACTGAAAAAAAGTGGGGATTAAAATTGAAAATCTTTATTAGTTATGCAACCGAAGATACCGACTTATTTCGGATAAGAGATTGTGTTGAATTGCTCGAAATGCAAGATAAAATTGACCATATCTACTACTGGGAGCGCGATTGTAAAGGTGGCGAAAAGTTCGACGATTACATGAGAAATCGAGTTAAAAACTCGGATGTAGTTGTCGTATTTTGTTCTCAGAAATCTCTTCAATCAGGGCCCGTAATGGAGGAGATGGATTTGAGGGAAGAATTTGGGAAAGTCATTGTACCAGTATTTGATACAATTGAAGATTTATTTCCAAGACTCAAGGGGATTAGGGGTGTTCACTACAATAACAATACAGCTAAATTTTGTGGTGATCTTTATTTGCTTTTGACTGGTAAGACTGCAAAATACCCCGAAAGGGATGACTCCGTTAAAGTATTTGAGGATGTGCTCTCCGTGGGGCATGCCATTATAAATCTTAAATCCACTCAAATTCCAATCCATGTCCGTTCCTTTTCTAATGCGAAACTACAACCAGATCTCTTAACAGGTTTGGTAAACGCTGTACAAAGCTTCCGGAGTGAGCTTGGGGAACTGGGAGAAGAAGATGAAATGATTGAGGAGATTGGATATTCATCGGTCAAATTGCTAATTGCCAGTGGAGAATATAGTCAATTGATCTTAATTTTAGACAAAAAGCCATTGACCCATTTCATCAAATCTGGAATGGATCGGTTTATACGGGTCTTCGAGAACAAATTTAAACAAGAACTCGTAAATTTTCGGGGCAATCTTGGTGTCTTTAAAGGGATAGAACCCATGATGGACAAGATCCTGATGACTTCGATAAACCAACCTCAGAAAATTGCAGAAGATACTTCCCAGAAACTTGGGAAACTTCAACAAAAAATTATTAAGTTTGCAAAAGGCTTAGTGACATCGGAACATCCATCTTTCTTTATTGCATCACTCGCCACGATAACGATGGAACGGGAAGAGGTAAATTTTCAAAAAGTCAATGCTGCGATTTTTGACTTAGTGCAAAAGGAGGCAATAATACCTCTCTACTTTTAAAGCCAGAGCTACTGGAAATTATATCTAACTTTTTATTAGATATAAAAAAAAATGATTAGGATTATTTCTTCTAATTGGCTTTTCCATTATCTTTACTGTTGGATTATTATAATCTGATGTCTATATAACGCTAAATTTCGTTTTCTTCTCATGGATTTTCGCAATTTTCATTCCGGTTAGTTATCTTTCTTTAGCCATCAAACTTCCCTTGGCCCGGAGGAATATCACTCTCATTTTTATGGGTTTTTTCATTTTTAGCATGGCTGTAATGATGGTAAATCCCGATGTGACAATATTATTCTCAGACCTGATTAACGAGCTCTATTTCCTCAGCGCTGTGATCCAAATCCCCGAATATATCATTTTTGGCATTGCAGTCAAGCGAATGTATTTTTCATAAACTCTGGTATTTTTTTGTTTCATTTCATCAAATTGTGTGCTGTTTGTGGGTTTATATTTGTGTGAGGATTTTACTACACATCAAAAAAGATTATATTACGATTTTAATGTTAATTAACCTACAAACTTGTATTAGCATTTGAGATGTTTCAATGGATATCGAAGAGAAAATTGAGCTGATTGCCAAGCCTCCGACTGAAGAGATCATCACTCGAAAGGATTTACGTACGTTATTGGAGACTAAAGACCATCCTGTTGCTTATAATGGGTTTGAACCTTCAGGAAAGATGCATCTCGGGACGGGATTATTCTCTGCGCTTAAAATGATGGATTTTATAAAAGCAGGAGTGAAATTCAAAGTCCTTCTTGCGGATTGGCACGCATATCTGAATAATAAACTAGGCGCGGACATGAAAAAGATTAAGCAAGTTGCCGAATACTTCCAAAAAGGGTGGGAGGTATTAGGTGTCAAGGAAGTTGAGTACATATACGCCAGTGATTTGATTGAGAACCCAAAATATTGGGAGACCGTTATGAAAATCTCCACAAAAACCAATTTCAATCGAGTTCGCCGCTGCCTCCCGATAATGGGTCGTGTAGCTAATACATACGAAGGCGTCTCCATTTCCCTATTCCTATATCCACTCATGCAATGTGCTGATATCTTTCATTTAGGTGTGGATATTACACAACTGGGTATGGACCAGCGAAACGTCAATATGCTGGCCCGCGAAATCGCCCCCGTTTTAAAAAAATTAGAACGTCCCGATTCAAAATTTGAGAAGCCTGTAGCTGTACACCATCACCTATTGATGGGATTACAAAAAGCGGAACGCATGGGCTACGATGCTGATACCGCAATCGATGCACAGATTAGTATGAAGCAAAGTAAGAGCCGTCCTGACTCTGCAATTTTTATTCAGGATCCACCCCATGAGATTTCACGAAAACTCAAGGGTGGTTGGTGTCCAGAAGGGCAAATCGAGGAGAATCCCATAATTGAAATTGTTAAGTATATCATCTTACGTGAAGTCGATTCCGTTCTAGAAATTCCTAGGAAGGCAGCGCATGGTGGGGACATTACAGTTACCCTTAATGAATTATTAGAAGGATTTCAAAAGAAAGAAATTCATCCACAGGATTTAAAAAAGGGAGTCGCAAATTACTTAATTAAATTATTGGAACCTGTTCGTAAATATTTTAAAAATAACCCAAAATACCTTAAAGTGTTTAAAACCGCAAAAATCACGAGATAAGGTTAAAAGGAAGGTGAATTTCTGCCAAACCCTTTGAAGGAAGTTAAACCAGTAAGAATCCTCATAATTGGATTTGGGAATATCGGCCGTAGTCTAGTTCAAATGATTCTCGAAAAGAGAGAATACATCAAAAAAATCCATTCTCTTGAAATCATAGTATCGGGAATCATTGATATTGACTACAGCATTCTTAATAGCTCTGAAAAGGGACTTGATCTTGCAGAAATTTTATCATTAAAGAAAGTAGAACTCTTGGGTAGAAATGTAGATGTACCATTCGAAAAAATCCTTCAAACTCACCCATTCGATATTGCAGTTGAACTAACGCCTTCAACCAATGATGGGCAGCCTGGTTTAGACCACATCAAAAAAGCGTTCCAAGCAAAGAAACATGTCGTGACATCAAATAAGAGTCCACTCGTTTTAAAATATCACGAACTTAGAGAACTTGCGCAAGATAACAAATGTGAATTTCGCTTTGAATCCACTGTTTGTGGCGTTATTCCCCTCTTTACGAGCGTGAAAAGTGGTTTATCAGCCAATGAAATTTTAAAGCTAGAGGGAATCCTGAATGGAACTACAAATTATATCCTTACTCGAATGAGTGAAGGAACTACGTATTCACAAGCTCTAAATGACGCCAAAAAATTAGGCTTCTGCGAAACTGATCCCCTCGATGATATATCGGGGATCGATGCAGCTCGGAAACTTGTTATTGTTGCAAATGTGCTTATGAATTCCAATTTAACACTCGACCAAGTCCTAACAAAAGGGATTGACTCGATCTCACAGGCACAAATCATCGATTCCCACCTTCATAATCAAGTAATTAAACATCTCGCTAGTCTTGAAGTTACCGATGATGGAATCCAAGCAACCGTTGAACCGAAACCCATCTCACTCTCTAATCCTTTAGCCCATGTTAATGGGATTATTACAGCTATTCACCTCTTTTCAAAATTCGCTGGTGAAATCACCTTATCCGGAATCGGTGCCGGTCCGCAGGAAGTCAGCACAATTATTATGAGTGACATTGTTTCAATCGCCCTGAAAATACATGAGTGTTAATCCTATGAAGTACGCCGATGAACATTACCTCAAGCAATTAGCCGATTTTTTACGAGTAGGCGATTTTGTTTCATTTGAACGCCTTGTAGATCGCCTTCGAGATGAAGGTTATACGATTGATTTCTCTCAGATCTCCAATATTGAACAGTTGGTTTCCAATATTTACATTGCTTATCTACAAAATGGGGTTAATATCGATGGTATGCTCCAGACTCTAAAATTTGCAAATAATATGCAGATTTTAGTGAATACTACTCCTAAAAATTCACATACTCTCTCGGAGCAGAAATTAGAACTAATCAAATTAAATATCTTCAGTTTGTTTAGTGATTATACGGAAGGGTTTCTAAATTATATTTTGTATTATCTACCTGACCGGTTATCTCAATACATTAGCAACGCTAACGTTATGTTCATTGATAATCAAGTTTCGTTGTCAGACCGGGTTAAATACATCCATTCAATTGTGGATAACGTATATTCAGTTGGCAGTTATGGTCTGCGCACTCGTAAAATTGGAACATTTTCGAAATATCTCCAGAGGTATCAAGGACACAGAGCGGAAGTTGAAGACAATTATTATAGTTTTGAAATAAAACAAAGTGACCTACTCTCAAATCAAAGTCAACTCCTCATGGCAAGTTTGTGGTTTGAATTAAGTTCTCTTACTGAACAACATTTAATCTATGCTCCATCATTAGAGCGAGTTAAAGAAAAATATTATCATGGAGATTATCACTACGAATACCCTATCGTGAGCATGGTCACAACTGGCGGTCTTGGTCCTGAAGGAAAGGGATTTGTCTACTTAACCCCGCGAGGGAATATAATTGAAGTTTGTTCCGATGCTAAACAGACCAAAGCGTACGTTATCGAATACAAAAAGTATCTCAAAGATATTTTTCTCCAAAAACTTGAAAAGAAAATGAGACATTGGGATATTTCTGAAAATTTAAAACTTGAAACACTCAATTTCTTTAACGAAAACATTCGTACAAAAATAGTTGATTTTCACAAGATTGAAACGATTAATATTGATGAAATCTTGGATTTCATTCCTCCCGCAGCAAAATCTCATATTAATCCTGATTTCTTCACTTTCCTAAAAAGTTCCCTTCTCGATATATTCTTTCCCATTCAGATGGAAGATCAGTTTAAGGTTCGGATGGATTTAATTAGTAATCAGAAGTTGACCGAAACTGAAATTGCCAAACTTGCATCCTTAGGGAATGTATCACATTACGACGTGTTAAATCAACGATTCTTCTTCTTGAATCAAATAGAGATTCTCGCCCGCATTTTAAACATTCCCATTTAAATCTGACTCTTTTTTAAACGCTCCAGCCGCAGTTGCAAATATTAGATTTCCCATTAGTTACTGTACACGTCGCAAAACATTTTGGACACCGTACTTGAAAATTTATTCCACATTTAGGACACTCAATCTTATCCCCATTCTGAATTATTTGACTTCCACACTTGGTACATAATGCCTTGCGCATTGTGTTCAACTCTTCCTTCCTAAATTCACTTCTTTTCTCTTAGAATTTTTACTAGGTTAATTCAACTTACCGTAAAGGATAAAAAAAGGTGTAGGAAAAAGTTGCCTTATTATCTAATTTCCTTATAAAATACGCATAGATATGTAGATAAGGTTATTTTTTTGAGATGTCTAAGAATTAAATGAACTTGAGTGAAATTTCAGGGAGAAATATGAAGCTCGCTTCCAAAGTTATGTGGTTAATTTTTGGATCTTTCACATTTATCTTAGTTATATTTCTTGTGACGGGTGTTTATGACCCTTTCTTTTTCCCATATGATACCTATCTTCTCTTGATGCTTTTATTATCCACAATTACCGGAATATTAGCCCCATTCTTGCTCAAAGTTAGAAGTTATAAGATTATCGCTTGGTGTATTTTTGCAGGTGCTTCTATTGCTTCTATCTTCTGGTTTATTATTACAGAGTTCTCCTATGTTCTCTTTTTTACTCTATGTAATCTCTCTTTCATTTTCATGTATAGCTTATTTTTCATTATGATTCCATTTTACGCTATAAAATATCAAGGTAAATTTGAACAGAGTTCCGTAAGAGGTTACCACATTCATGAAAACACCTATGGCATTCTACTGATACTACTTGGGTTTCTTAGTTATTATTTGGCCTTTGAATGGCATATAAGCATCGATCCGCTAGATTTCCTGAAAACTCATATCCTCATATTTTTCACAGTTTTCACAATTATTCTCGGAGGATTTTTAATTGGACGCGATTATCAGGATGTCCTTCAATTAGTTTTCATTGAGAAAAATGCTACCCGTAAATTAGACCCTGAGTTTAATAAACGTGAAGGTTTTTACCGAACCAGCCCTTTTGGTTTGGTTTTCATACTTGTGGGGATAATCTTCTTACTGAATAAATGGTTTTGGATAGGTATTTTTCCACTAGATAAACCGTTCTTTGCTGTTATAGGATTTGTTCTAATTATCTTTGGTGCAATTGTAGGAGGTCTCAACCCGACATATTTCGCAAAGAAGGCAGATATTAATTAAAGAATTTATTCGAGAAATTCAAGTATAGCCTTAATCACTATATCGCGTTCCATTGTAAAAATTCCATGCCCACTATTATCGAACGAAGCAAGTCTTGAATAGGGTATCAATTTCGCCAATTCTAGCCCCCGTTTGTAGGCAACCAAACTATCTTTCTTCCCGTGAAGTATCAAAGTCGGTATTTCTAAATTTTTTAACCGCTTACGCGTATTAAACTTCAATATCGCTCTGGTTTGGCGTTCATAGACTTCAAAGGGTGAAACATATTCGATTAACTTTTTCTTTCGTTCTTCAAGAACGTCATGATTCTCTTTGATATATTCCTCCGTGTAAAGACCGGAAAAAACATACTGCATCGTACTTTCAGGTGTCTTCATCTTACGTTTGAATGAAATTTTGAAGATTGGTAAAAGTAATCTGGCGAGAATTTTAAATGTCGATGTCCATCCACAGTTTGTTGCACAGAGAACGAGTTTCTCCACCTTTTCTGGATAGTTGAGAGCCACTTCCTGAGCAATCATACCTCCCATCGAAATACCAAGTACATGTGCTCGTTCAATCTCTAGCTTATCCATTAAACCAGCAGTATCGTCTGCAAACATCTGAATTGAATATTTGATTTTTGGTTTGTCGGTCCGTCCTGCCCCCCTATTATCAAATAAAATGACTTTGAATTTTTTAGAGATTTTTTCAATGAAAACTTCATCCCAAAAGACCAGTGGACTCCCTAATCCAATTATCATCACCAGTGGGAATCCATCACCATGGATTTCATAATACATATTGATATCGTTAACTTTTACTAAGGGCATACCATCCGTTCCTCTTCTTTTTCAATTTTTATTCTCATATTATGAATTTAAAGACGCTGGTGAAAACCTAATCGACAATTCACCATTCCCAACTAATTATATTTTAAATAATGAATCTTTAAAAATTACCCTCGACAGAATAAGAATGTGCACCGCGAAAAGCAATCCATTATCTTTAATTTATTCTTGTACGGCCCACCTGGTTGTGGGAGAAACACGTTTCTTCAGTGGATAGTACAAAATGAAAATCTACTTGATGCCAACTTCCTTAGAGCCATTAAGACGCAACAAGAGCACATAAGGACACAGCTTAACAGTTATATGAAGACTTTGAAAGATTTACCTGGAACTATTAAGCATAACCTACAAAATTTTATTCAACAAGAAACGTTTGAAGAAGCGAAAACCTATTTTGAAATTTCTAGTTATCGAATTCGACAATTATGCAAAGCATATGATGAAGAATTAAACCGAACAATCAAAAAGGCGATAACAAATCTTCAGAAATCTGCTGAAAGCACAGTAAAAACGAGTAAAACATTCTCTTACCTAGATCTTGTTGGATCTAGTTCCAATCTTATTTACAGAATTCATTATTCTAATTATTCTGATCCAACTCCAATTGACTTGAGTAGTTTCTTACCTCAAATTGATGGTCTGATTTTCATTTGGGATTGTCAACAAAGGATCGAAGAAAATATTAGAGTTTTCGAACTAGTCACCGATAATCTCCCCCCTGATACACAAACACCCCTTGTTATTGCATTAAATAAGGTGGATCTACCTCATAACATCAATAGTACTGATATCCAACAGTTACTTTCTCAAGCACGGTATGAAAAGAAACTTCAGACCACACTCTATTCCGATGCGGTTATCAAGGAACTCAGTATCTTTGAAACAGTTGCCACTCAGGGTAGTAATATAAAAAGAATAATCAGAAATCTCGTTCTCATGATCGGCGTAAAAAACCAGACTGAAATCGCAAAATTAAGAAATCTTTTAATACAGGAGGTTCAACCATGAATTCAGCAGATCAACACCTTTTCGAACAAAAGTTTAGAACCGCGATTCAACCGATGCGCTCACAGTGGGAACAGTTTAAGGACGCAATATTTTCAGAACTCAAAATTATTAACCATGAGATGCAAGTGCAAATTGCCCTAAAAAGCGGCAAACATCTAATTTTAAAAGAAACGGAAATTCCCCTTTTTAAGACCATTGCCTCGCCTACCTCACCAGACTGGTCTTCACGCCTAAAAGAAGAACGGGAAAAACTCGAATATTTACGATTTAACTGTCACGAACAAATTATCTTTAAGGAAGTTGAACCAGATCCTAAAAATTCTCGGATTTACAATTGCAAAAGTGAATTTATCCTGAATGATGAAATTGTGCGTGTTTTCTTTCAAATTCGCCTCCCCCTGCGTTACCCTTATGACTGTCCAATCGCGGATAATTACGGCTTCTTGCATTATATTCAACCAGCGGGTGACCACCGAAATGCCTGTCTAGGGAAGATTAAAGAACGTTGGAGGAAGGATGGGAGCATGGGACTAGCCCACTTTCTGCTCATGCTGAGTTACTACACTGCTCTAGCGCTTTTTACGAAAAATGTTTACTAACTTTTTATAATTAGACCTACGAAAATAATTCTCTACCTCCCGAGTCGGTCCCGCCATTTCATTGAATATTATTTACTCCCAAATATATCCCTTTTCAAATATATACAGATCACTTGTTCCGAAGGTTTCTCTTATTTGTTCTTCCGTAAAGTCATATTGAAAATAGAGTTTTACATGTTCTCGAATCCAATTAATATACTGCATATCCATTGAGACTACTGGATAATTATTGAAAGATTTATAGAATCCCGAACAAATTAGCTTATTTTTGTATTGGAATTCATTAATTATATGCGAACAGGGTAAATTAAAAAGCCCATTTAGAAAAATTTGATAAAATTTGTCATTCCCAAAAAAAATTGCTTTTTCTAGGAAATGTTTTAAAAATTCGGGAACATATGGCGGATCTGTATGAATCATGGAAAACCTATTCGCAAGAAATTCGAATTCCTGATTATCTTTATTTAGATCTAGGTTGTGTATGTAAAATTTATTAAACTTAAATTCATTTGAAATTTCTTCTAGAATTCCTATTACCGTTTTGTCGATATCTATAATATGTATTTCTATTTCGGGGGTAATAATTTTGCAGAGGACACTGACGAGATCATCGTCACCAAGAAAAAGCAGATTCTGTGTCTTTAAGAGAAGGTTTCTGATAATTCTTGAAGTTCTTTTCATGGATGATAAAATTGAGCATGGAAATTGAAAATAATCAATGTTATTTTGAAAATCAGAAGCAAACTGCCGAATTAACATATTGTCAGATAAAAACTTTTTATCTCTGTTAAATTTTTCTTTAAGAGATAATTTCTCGAGTAGCTTTTCAAATATTTCCTTTTTACTCGGTCGTTCAAAAAAGAGATCTTTAAATCCAGTTCTTCGAAATTCAATTTTTTCATTCTTAATTATCTTAAGGATTCGCTCATCTTGGAGGGTTTTTAATACGCTAAGATAGTTTTCTGGGGAGGTGGCACTTGCATTGTAACTCAGGATAATATTTGGATTTTTACTTAATCTATAAATAATTTTTAAGAATCCTAAATAGGAGAGAAACTCATTATCAAATAAATTCTTATCCATATATGCTTTATATAAGGTGAAAAGAACATCATCCTTCTCAGTCAATTTAATTCAAGCCTATCTTAATCAATTTTCTTTAGTACACAACCTTTTACTATTAATTTATCTATTTTTATTAAACAACGCATATGAATTAGGTGTTAATTTTGACCATTCTGGGATATCAATTCTTGGGAGATTACCTCCTCGATTCTAATAATGAAATTTTAAACGATTTAAAATATTTAGAAAACTTATTGAAAAAATCCTGTGAAATTGGAGGGTTCACACTATTCAAGGTTGTTCATAAAAAGTTTGAACCGCAAGGTCTCTCAATAATTGGAATGATAGGGGCGTCACACATTTCATTTCACACCTGGCCTGAGTACAACTTTATTTCAATTGATATCTTCTCTTGTATAAATGAAGTGGGTATAAAGAGAGCACAAGTCTTCCTTGAAAATCAATTACCTATCCATTGGCAAAAGGTTCAGATAATAAAACGTGGTTTTGAGTGAAATTAAATGGATTTTTGGAGATTCGGAACGCCATAAATTCTATCTCGGCTTCCTATAGACGAAACTAAAATGTTTAGATATTTTAGAGATATTTTTTTTGAAATATTAGTTTCCTCCTTGTATATAATTTTCACATATCGAACTAACTTATCTGATTCAATATAATTTTTATCAGACAATGGTTGCATTACAAGATAGGAAGGGCCATCATCTCCAAACTTTGGTTCAATGTAATTAATATCCAAAAAAATCGAGCCTTTTTTAAGAAAAAATTTCACACGAAGCTCCCTTACTAATCGCTCCTCTTCAGTAGGTGCTAATTTGGGTATATCCACTTCAAACAAAAGCAGTGAATCTAAAACTTTGAAGTCTTGAGCATCTTGTTTCGCTAATTCAATACACTTATCTGCTAAGGCAGTCCCGATACCTTGATTTCGATAATTTTCATCAATGGTAAAATAGGGTACGTAAGTAAATTCTTTTAAAAACTTGTTTACACCAAATCCTATAAGCTTTTTGCCAATAAATGCTCCGAAGAGGTGCACATTTTCTTGCTCTTCAATAATATAGTCCTCGAACTCCGTTGAAAATTCATTCCATGGAGGGTCCCCAACCGTTTCAAATGTAGCTTCATAGAGTGGCTTTATCTGATTAAATAATTCTCCATTTAATTGACTAAATTCTTTAAAATAGATTTTAGGCATGAAATTTCCCGATTTTATTGCATTCTATTATATAACTCGCGTATCAATTTAGGTTTAATATAAATATGTTGATGGTACTCGGGTGAATAATATAATGTTCTTTCACCCTTCAAGCTGTTATATCTATTTTGAATGGTGTTAGTAGTGACTTCTTCAAAGTTTATTGCATCTGAGCCCAAACTGAATGACCATGTCCCAAAAAAGGTAGGTACATGCTGGCTATATTGATGAACATGTTGAAAAAGGTCCTTAAATGTAAGATAGAATTGAAATTCGACTTTGTCATTATAGAATGAAGATACGAGATTTAGTTTCTCTAACTTTTCTGAGTAATAAAAACATTCTCCATATCCCGACTGGGCTGCCAAAATTCCCCCCTCTTTTAAACTTTTTATTTTAATCATTTCGAAAAATTCTTCCGTATAAATGGAATCACAGATTTCTTTATCTTCTGTAAGGTCTATGAAAATGACATCATAAGTCTTTTTTGAGTTTTCAACGAATTTGTAACCGTCCGCAATAACAAGATTCAGTTTTGGATTCTTAACAACATCCTTAACTAAGTGCTTAAAGTGCTTTTTACAGATTCTAATGACATCTGAATCTATTTCTATGAGATCGACGGATTTGATATTGGGGTATTTTAAAACTTGTTTAGCTAATAATAAATCCCCACCGCCGATAATTAATACTGATTGTGGATTTGGGTGGCTGAAGAGGGGTGGAAAACAAAACATCTCATGATAAATAAATTCATCTAACTCTGCTAACTGTATCTCGTTATCTAACAATAAAATTTTACCAAAAATCTTCGTTTGGGCTAATTTGATATTCTGATAGGCCGATGTAAAGTCTTCTAAAAATTCATCGACTTTAATTTCAAGAGTTAAAATTCCATCCAAAAAAGGCTGAATTATTTTCATTAAATATTCACCACTCATTTATCGCCTAAAATATGAATCATACACGTAAATAAAGAAAAAAGAGGATTAAAATATTTTACGATTCTTTCGACCTTATATTTTCAATATATTTCACAATTTGAGGTAAGATATTTAGCCGTACGTAAAAATACTCATTCACCAATTTAACAACGAGGTATCGTGAATCATCGATTGTTTTATCCCATTCTTCATCAGAAATGTCCTTGATCCCTGTAATATCATCTCGCAATTTCATTAATGCATCCACTATTTTAGTTTCCACATCCCCTTCACAACTTTTGACCACCAATTTAATCAGGTCACTCGCTTGTTTTGCCACCGTTGATTTATCTATCTTCGAATCAGGCTTTCCTGCCTCATCAATAGTATCGAGTAATGACCAAACTTGATACATCGCCGCAGCAGGTTCATCAAAAAGCTCGCGAATGAACATGGCTTCAACATGCGCCCCCGTCAAACGGAATATATTATATAGTCGCTTGGCTACTTTCCCATAATTCTCATGTCCCTCTCCTGTATAATAACGAACCTGTCCTTCTAACGCATTAACATAATTATCCAATTTATCAGGGGTAAGATGTTCCCGTAATTTTGTGAAAAGTGGAACTGATTCCGCCTCTATATAGACTTCCTGAAAATATGGATCCAATTGCCCATCTAGAGGTACTATTTCTCCATCGGGGGATTCCCAAGTCACATCCAACATGTTAGACACATTTACAACTTGACCTTTCTCTGGTTCGGCGACAAGCCAATCAAGTTTACACCAACCGGGATCTTTTTCCCCATAATCCCATTTTACTTTTCTGGATTTTCCTTTGTCACCTTTCACCGTCATAAATCCCTGCTTGACTTCCGTTGCATTCCATGACATCGGTGAGCCTGCTTTTATTGATTTTCCTTTTTTCTCCACCTTTTCTTTCCATGTACCCCATTTGATTTCAATCAATTGATAAATCGGTGAATAAAATTTATCAAGTGCTTTCTTGCGCATTACATCTCCGATAATCTTACAGGCTTCCTTTTTTGTTTTCGCAATTATATTTACCCGCTCAAAATAGTCTAAATCTCCGGGATATCGCTGCACTTTACCCTGGGCTGCTGATCCCGAAAGTGAGAGCGCCGTCTCGACGACTCCCTCCGTATCGGGAAGTCCTACAATATCGGCAATATCTCGGAATCGTTCAAGTTGATCACTATCAAAATCAATAAGTGTAACTTGGTGACCAAATACCCCTTTCTCGGTATCAATGGCATAATCGGCAGCGGCATTTTCAGCAGTTTTCATATCTGATATCCATTTTACCGCGGCTTCTTCATCTATTTCAACGCCTAGTCTTTGTCCCGCATCAAGAATTTGTTGAATTTCTTTCTTCTCAGCCTTTGTGAGTTTTTTGGTTTTTATGTCTTTTCTCTTCTTAGAGGCTTTTGACTTTTTCGCTGTTTTTTTCTTTGATGCAGCTCCTTTTTTCTTCACTGACACCTTTTTCTTTTTAGAAGTCCCTTTTTTCTTCTTCTTTGGCATTTTCACCACTCCTTGGTATTCTCAAATATATTCTATTCTTTATTTTAAAAGTTTATCAAAGTCTACAATACTATTTTTATAAGAGCCATGACCTTTTTAGAAAACAAGGTTAATTCAACCTATAATTTTTCAATGATTAAATGAAAGATTCGGAATTTTCAGTTGGAGGTTAGAAGAATGGTTAAAATAAATACCTTTAATTTTGATATTAGATACCATTATGATTGTGTCCTTCAGCAGCAAGGACGGGTGGTGTTGGATGATGATTGGAATGAGAATATCAGTGTAAAAATTAGCAGGCGCGTTAAAACTAAAGATCAATCTGGAATCAATGAGAAAGATGAGATAAAGACTCGGAATTGGCTTAAAAATCTTCTTCGAGACGCTTGCAAATGCATTATTGAGACCGAAGATATAAACAAAGCAAAAAAATGTTTAATTACCAAGCTAAAGGGACGACTTTAATTTATTAGCTCCCCATAAAGGAAAGAGAAATCCTTTTTTTCTATTTTTTATTCTATAGTAATACAAAATAATAGGAAATGTATTCAAGATGAAGGTTGAAAACTTAACTTGGCCTGAATTTGAGAAACTCAGTACAAAAATGAAAACGGCAATTATTCCTTGGGGCTCATTGGAAGCGCATGGCACCCATCTACCTCTTTCCACAGATACAATTGTCGCTAGCCACATAGCTGAGCTGATTGCAGAGAAGATTAACGCTTTAATACTACCCGCAATACCAGTCGGCTACTGTTATCATGCTGCCAGCTTCCCTGGAACCTTAAGTTTCACGGAACCTACCCTAAAGCAAATGGCGTATGAACTTGCTGAAGAGCTACAGTCACA
>JAEOSY010000540.1 GCA_016840125.1 Candidatus Helarchaeota archaeon
CGATATAATCCCGAAGAGATCTTTAAACTTATAAAAAAGCATAAAGTTACATTTATGATGACGATTGGGGATAAAACAGCACGAGCGTTGCTGAACTCGCCTAAACTTGATAAATACAAAAAAATGGTGAATAATACACTTGTGGGAATTGTATCCGGTGCAGCTATTTTCTCAGCGAAAACCAAGAAGATGCTTTGGGAGGCATTCCCCGATGTTGGGTTCCTCGACACGGTCGCTGCAACTGAGAGTCTTCAACTAGTCCCTAAAGTCTATATACCTGGAGATATGTTATCCTCCAATACCTTTACCCTTTTACCCCCTGACCAGATGCGGATTGTGGATGTAAAAGGAAATGACGTTAAGCCAGGTGAAATGGGCGAAGGTATCTTCAAAGCAGGTCCAACAATGAAAGAGTACTTGGGAGCTAAAGAAAAGACTAAAAAAACAATCATCGATGGGTGGATCCTAAGTGGTGACCTCTACAAGCTCAACGAGGATGGGAAAAATGTGACTCTTATTGGCCGTATAAAAGAGACCATTAATACCGGTGGCGAAAAGATTCATCCACCAGAAGTAGAAGATGTATTGGATAAGCATGAAAAGGTCTTTGAATCCGTGGTGATTGGCATCCCAGATCCGGAATGGGGGCAATCAGCACTTGCTCTTATTAAATTAAAGAAAAAATATGAGGAAGAAGCCTCTAACGAACTAAAACAAAAACTCATTGATTATGTAAAAAATCAACTCGCGCGCTATAAGGCACCCAAACACATGGAATTTGTCGATGAATTTCCGACCAGCCCTGCCGGCAAGACTCTACGCGGAAAATTGAAACGGAAATATGAAAATTATCTAGCTGAGTGATCTCTATTATATCTCACTCTTAATATAACTCACCAGAAGAGCGTATAAATCTTTTAAATCTCCTTTTTTCCCCTGAATTTTAGAAGTTTTTTCATCAATTTCATAGAAGATGAGGGTTCCCTTTCCATAAAACCAATAATATTTATTTGTACGCCGTAAACTTAGGATTTTTCCAGGAATCTCTAAACGGAGGATGTCCTCACCTCTGATAAAATAGTAGGTTGTATAAGGAACCAACACAACTAAACATATTATACATATCCAATACAGTATTTGAACCTCAAGCAACCAAAACATGGCGTAACAAAGAATATAAATTGGAATTAAAACCATATTCAGAATGAAATTAATCGGATGTCTATAAATATCGACAGAAATACGTTCTATATTTTGAAGAGGAATTATTTGTAATTGTTGAGGAACTAAAACTCCTTTCCTTGCGGTTATAATTAAACGTGAATCGGTAAGAAGGCAGAAATATTTTCTATTCTTTATCCGGATAGGGAAACATCCTTCTATCACCTTTTCATCTTTCTGTAACAAGGAAGATGAACGTATCTCGTTTAAAATTTGTTTAATTCTTGCCTCATCCTTATGAGATAATGCATCTATCAAGAATAACCCCGTCTTGCTTTACTCCTTCATCAGTTCAATTAGCCGTTGATAGATTTATTAAGATGTTGGTACAGTCCCTCCAGATCCATTTTCAACCCGGAATCTTCGAGTCTGCCATGATGAATATTGAAGAGAACGATATCCCGAGGGCTTAGATTCCACGTGATTAAGCTTTGTAGTTTAAATATTTTGCCCGGAGTTACTAATTTAATTATGTTAAAGCCCCTCAGATATAGGTACAGAGTGCTTATCACTACAAATACAAGTAGAGCCACTGTCCCCCACAGGAAACCCTTAAAGGCGGATTGTGGAAGAGAAGAAGGATCGAGTATCCAGAAAAGAAAAGCAATCACGGGTATCATTCCAAGTAGAATGAAAATGGAACGTAACTCCCGTCTCCTTCGTTCATGAAAGAGTGAAATTTCATCTATCTTTTTAAACTGGATTATTTCAGCCTTGTCTAACTTCATATATTTTTTCTGAATCAAGATTAGTTGATTCTGGGTTAAAATGCCATAATAAAGAACTTTCTCTGCCAAAAGTGTGTAGAATCCCTCAATTATTGGATCATCTTGGGGTAATAAAGAGAATTCTTTCAATTCAGCTATAAACTTTTCAAGTTGGGATTTAAAACGGGATGATATTGCTACAGACAAATAATTTCTCTACTCCTTAGATATTATTTCATATCCATCCCTTGTAATTAAAATCATATCCTCTATTCGTACCCCAAACTTTTCAGGGAGATAAATCCCGGGCTCAATGGTGATGATGTCATTTTCTTTTAGAATAAATCCTGCGAATTTGTTTGAAAGCATCGGGGGGTTATGGGGATATCGTGTTCCAGTCCCATGCCCCAGTCCATGAGGCATTCCATAGCCAAATCGTCCAAAGTAGGTGCGAACCATCTTATCTACCATAAAAGTATTCAGTCCGGGTTTTAACACCTCAATTGCCTTATCATGTGCCTTCTTTACGATACGATAGATTTTCTTTTGTAATGGTGTAGGTTCACCTATAAAGAAGGTTCTCGTAATATCCGACGTACAACTACTGAACAAATGGCGTTTCAGGCCAATATCGATCATTATTATATCATTTTCTTGAATTTTCCGGTTCGACGCATATCCATGAACATTTGCGGTATTTTCCCCAGAACTCACTAATAATGGAACCACTGTAATATGCATTTTCTTTCCTAACTTGACAATCAATCTTTCAATTTGCTTCTCATTCAGTCCTATCTTTACATTTCTTTTAATATAGTTGATAAGTTTAAACGTGAGCTTTGAGAAGTATTTTAATTCGTGAATTTTCTTATCGGTCTTTCTTAATAGTTCAAAATTGATGATTCGGGGAAGTTGGATAAGAATATGATTTGGAATTTTGTTTTGAAGTTTTTCAAGAATTTCCGTTTTTAGGGATCTCCTTTAAGTATAGATTAGATTTTATTTTATTTTTAAAAGAATATAAAGAACTAAATAAATCCTCTATTCAAAAACAGAACACGAAAGTGAATTTATGAGTGATAAGAAAAGATTCATCCGTGGCTTTGCAACGAGAGCAATCCATGGAAGTGATATTGCAAAGGGCAATCATGCGCCTGTATCGACACCGATTTATCAAACAAGTGCGTTTGACATAAAACCCGTATTGAAGGGGGAGATCACAGAACCTGAATTCCTCTATACACGTGGTGGTAATCCTACTACTAGGGAATTTGAACAAAAAATGGCAGATCTAGAACATGCGGAAAGAAGTTTTGCCTTTAGTTCTGGAATGGGTGCCATTACGGGAACTATTCTCGCATTAACAAAAAATGGTAATGAAATTATTACGGATAATGAAATTTATGGTAGTAGTTGGGCCTTCTTTACGCATTACATGCCAAATTATGGGATTAAGACCCATTTTATAGATTTATCAGATGAAACCTTACTTGAGGAAACGATAAATGATAAAACTCGGTTGATTTTCTTTGAGAGTCCTACCAATCCAACATTAAAAATAGTGGATATTACAAGGATTGCAGCTATTGC
>JAEOSY010000541.1 GCA_016840125.1 Candidatus Helarchaeota archaeon
ATTCGGCTCCAGCTTTCTCTTCAGGAGTTGCAAAGAATCGACTACCGAATTTATCGCAAAGAATGGTGAGATTCTCGAAAGCTTTCGAGTTCACAAAAACTTCTCCGGCGACAAGTAATTTTTTATGTTCCATAGTAAATGCCTGATTCATTTTCATGTCTCTGATCTTAAGTATTTTTTGCCATATCCAATGATTAAGAAACCCTCCCATAACTATAATCAGTTATGAAGTCAACCGCTTATTCTAGCGCACCATATTGGAATCTCCTTATCTTTGGTGGTCGTGTAAAATAAGTCCACCAAGTCATTTACAACTTGAAAGAATAAACGAATGCAATTATCTAATAATTATTATAGTTAATTATTTTTTTTTAGTTCGTAGTTGATATTCTTTTTTCTCTTTTAATATTTGTATTAAAATAATTGTAACGATAAATAGACCGATCGAAAATAGAAAGATGGATCCTATTCCTATGGTATCTGCAAGTAGTGCCGCAACCGTCGGAGCAATCGCACCGACAATACCAAAAGGTAAAAAGAAAATTCCATATGCTACACCTCTCCTAGATATCGGCGAAAACCTCGCGACAAGTGACAACATAGTTGGGATTGTGCTTTCCACAAAAAAACTATATAGTAAATATGAAACGATAAGTATTCCCATCGATCCAAAGGGCACACTTACAAGGGAAACGGCGCACCCAATGAATCCCATAGTTAACCATCGAATGTTACCCACTTTATCACCCAAAAAACCTCCTAACAACGTTCCTCCAGCACCAATTAACATTCCTAGACCCACCAACAAACTGGACAAGTTATTGGGAATATCTCTGATAGTGAATAAATAAGTCGTGAAAAAAGTTGATACGCTTTTAACTCCCATTCCTTGGACAGAATTGGCGATTAATAAAATAAGAAAACCTCCAGAAAGCAATCCTAATAATTCTCTTAAATTATTCTTTCTGGGTATGGGATCGGGTAAATCTGTAACCTTCTCTTCTTCTCTGTTTTTAGCGATAAAAATTACTAACGCTAGAACTATAGCAGGAATTGACCATAATAGGTAAACGAAACGCCATCCATGCGATTCTAAGAGGAGCCACAATGATAAGGGTCCCAAAGCGATTCCTACTGCGCCAATTGCATTTTGTATGCCTAGTGATCTGCTTCGATACTGTTCTGGAAACATCTCACTCACCGCGCTTAGCAGAGGTGGATGCATTAGTTGAGATGACCCCAAGACCAAAAATACTGGAAGAACTAATAAAAGAAAACTATCTGCAGAATTTATTAGAATTGCTGCTATAGCCGCTAATCCCAGACTCATGGCGATTTGAATCTTATGTTTAATTTTATCTGCCAACAATCCGCTTGGAAGATAAATTAAAAGAGACCCTATAAGCGGAATAGTGTAAAAAATGCCAACGGGTATTAATCCTTTTATCTGAAATTCCTCAATAAGTGTGGGCGCTAATGTTGTGTGCATCATTGTGTAAACATGAACCAATAAATGCGCAGAAGCATAAAGAATAAACCATTTTTTCCGATTTTCTATAATTGTGACTCCTCTCCAAATTTTTCAATAACTTGTCGTCTTTTACATTCCTTATTTATGGACTATGAGAACTTCTACAAGTTGTTGATAAGATTTATATTTTATGTGGGTCTTGAATAAAAATGTGTTATCTAATTATACCGATATGTATTGAGGGTAAATGTAATGAATTCTTGGGAAACTAAAAATTGGTTTGTAAGTCACTACAATTTCTTAAAAGAAATCACGGACAACTTTTCTCCACCTGAAAAAGTTCGTTTTCATGACATCACTTTGAGGGATGGGGAACAGCAAGCAGGTGTTGTTCTCAGAAAAAATGATAAGATCAAGATTGCGCAAATGCTTGATGACGTTGGGGTTTCACGGATTGAAGTTGGTATGCCTGCCGTGTCAGCAGATGAAAAGGCAGCTGTTAAAGCCATCGCTGGGGCAGGTCTTAATGCCAAGGTTTTCTCTTTTGCAAGGTGCATGAAACGGGACGTCGATTTAGCTTTAGAGTGCGATGTTGATGGGGTGGTGATGGAAATTCCATCAAGTGACCATCTCCTTAAATATGGTTATGGGTGGACCGTTCAGAAGGCAATTGATCTTTCGGTTGAAGCAACCAAATATGCAGGGGAACACGGTCTCCATGTAGCCTTCTTTACAATTGATTCAACTCGCGCTAAATTCGATACTTTTTGGAATATCGTGAGTACTGTAGCGGCTGAAGGTCACATGGATTCATATGTTTTGGTGGACACCTTCGGGGTATGTTCACCTGAAGCGATTCGGTTTTTAGTGGCCGAAATTAAGAAACGGATTGATAAACCAATTGAAGTCCATTGCCACAATGATTTCGGTTTGGGTGTTGCCAACTCCATCGCTGGGGTAATGGCTGGAGCTGAGATCGTCCACACCACGGTTAATGCTATTGGAGAAAGAAATGGTAATGCTGCCTTAGAAGAAACTGCGGCAGCTCTCGAACTGTTATATGGGGTTAAGACTGACGCAACTATTCCAAAACTTCGAAAATTATCCAAGCTAGTTGAAAACTTATCTTCTATAAAAATGCCTCCTCACAAACCAATTGTTGGAGATAACACTTATACTACTGAATCAGGCATAATTGCGGGATGGTGGGAATTAGCTTCTAAAGCTGGTAAACCCTTAGAGGTCTATCCGATTAACCCCACTTTCCTCGGTTTTGATCAGATTGATATTGCATTGGGAAAAGGGAGTGGTCGCCCCTCCATACTCCATCGTCTTAAAAAGTTGGGTCGTGAAATCCCTGATTCGAAAATGAATGAGATTATTCAGCAAGTTAAGTTGTTTGCTGAATCAAAGAAGAAACTGTTAACGGATGAAGAATTCTTGTCAATTGTTGATAAAATACTGGATTAGATCAATTGAAATAGAGTTGATGCATATTGGCGAATAATCGGATTTTAATTACCGAACGTATGCCGTTGTTTCACGAAGAAAAGAAGATTCTCGAAAAATATGCTGACATTAAGATTGCGAAAAGCCATCTTGAGGATGACATTCTTTCTGAGGTTGAAGATGTCGATCTTATTATGGTATGTTATGCAAAGATCACTCGAAAAATTATTGAAGCGGCTAAAAACCTAAAGGGTATTGTTAGATATGGTATTGGTGTAGACAATATCGATCTTGAAGCAGCCACTGAAAAAGGTATCTACGTTTCTAACGTTCCAGAATATTGTATCGGTACAGTTGCTGACCATGCTTTTGCACTTATTTTGACGTTAGCGCGAAAAATCATTCTCGCTGACAAAGTTATTAGAACCGGTGAATATTTGACTTCATGGACCTCTCCTTCTGCTCAGATTAAAGGACTGGATTTAGACGGAAAAACCCTGGGAATAATTGGTTTAGGTAAGATTGGTCGGGCTCTGATGCGTCGTGCCAAGGGCTTTAATATGAAAATTATTGTTTTTGACCCGTACTTGGATAAGAGTCTTGAACAAGATCTTGGAATGAAATTAGTAGATTTTACTGAACTTTTAGAGAAATCTGATTTTGTTTCAGTTCATGCGCCACTTATTCCTCAAACTCGACACATGCTAAATGCAGAAACTTTGAAATTAATGAAAAAAACGGCCTATCTGATTAATGTAGCAAGAGGTCCAATTATTGATGAAAAAGCGTTATACCTTGCTCTTTCTGGAGGTTGGATTGCTGGTGCGGGTGTTGATGTTTATGAAAGTGAACCTCCTCATTTTGATAATCCGCTTTTTAAGCTAGATAATGTAGTGTTAACGCCTCACACAGCGTGGTTCACAGAAGATGCAATTAAACGACTTGAAATGTCAGCAGTCAATCAAGCCATTTCAATTTTACAAAATAAGCTTCCTGATAACTTGGTGAATCAGGTAATTAAAAAAGAAAAAGAGATTTAGAAGGTTTTTTTAGATAAAACCAAGTTTTTCAAGGCCTGTCTTGATTTCTTGGTATACGTCATCTCGAGCTCTGTAAGGTAGTCTTGGTGGACCCATATCAATGCCTGTTACAATTGAACTCGCAAGCTTCCATCTGCCTAGCCAACCTACCCCCATTTCCCCCTCACGTAGGGTGAAAGGTTTGGTCAACGAGACTTTGATCTGAAGTTCGGCAGCCTCTTGAAGTTTCCCCTCTTTAAACCATTTATAAATTTGGGCGCATTGGGGAATCACGAAAGGTGAAATTGTTCCGCCTGTGCCGCCTGTTAGTAACCCGTAAAGGAACCAAACTGGCGTCCGTAATACATTGATTTTATCAGATACGAATATGGTTCGAGTTACGTCAAAAGGACTATCCTTTACCGCGTTGACTCGATCAAGATCTGCAAGTTTCCTTATGAATGGTAAAGACATATCGAATTTGCTTAAACCTGGATTATTGTATAACACAATTTGTATTGTTTTTGTCGCTTCAGAAAGCCTCTTATAATGATCATACACTTCTGCTTCAGTAGCTTTCCAATAATACGGAGGAATAACCATTACTGCGTCATATCCCAGATCTTCCGCATATTGAGTATATTCAATTACTTCATGAGTGGTGTCAGCACTTGTTCCTGCAATTGTTAAGGTTCTTCCTTTTGCTACATCAATGACAGCATCCATAACTTTTTTTCTCTCGTCAGGTTTTAAATGACTAAATTCGCCGACGCTACCCATCGGAATGACGCCATCTCCACCATTATTGATCACCCAGTCGACTTCTCTTTTCAAGGCTTCAATGTTGAGTTTATAATCTTTTGTAAATGGAGTTGCCAGCAGACATAAATTTCCTTCAATTTCCTTAATTTTTATCAACCCCTAAGTAACTGATTTTAGAGTCAGCCTAAAATTAATAAATCTTATGCCGAGAATTATGCGTTTTAATATCCATGAATGTTTTGTGGGTTTTCATCTTATCCATTCTTCAGTTTCGATTTGCACTTTCCTCTCTTTTATGAAAAAATCAACGGTTTTGCTGTTAACTTGATTTAGAAAATATTATATGTCTGTTCTCCTTTTCTTCAAAACAAAATCGAGAGTGAATTATTATGAAAGGTTTTACAACTTTTTATGACGAAATGAGTTACGAAGAAGCAGCAGAAGCTTTCAAGAAAACTGAAATTGCAATCATTCCCTTAGGTGCAACTCATCCTCATGGAGTAGCCTGTCCTTTAGGAACTGATACTTTTGTGGCCCACGGAATAGCTGAGCGGGTTGGCAAAAAAGGAAACGCTATAGTAATGCCCGCGAGCCCCTATGGATGGAACCAATATCACATGGATTTTCCCGGATGCATTAACATGCCACATGAACATCTTCGCGATCACATATACTACGTTGCCAAAGCGCTTCACAAATGGGGCATTCGAAAAATTATTTTCGTTAGTCCTCATGGTGGAAACACCCCTATCATATCTGACGTTGCTTATCGATTACGCTATGAATTAGGTATGCTTTCCATGAGAGTGACTTATGGTATAGCTGGTCAAGTGGATCCGAAAGCAGCTGGATATGGCAGTGAAGGTATGGTTGACGAGGCCGCAATGATATCCTATGTACGACCCGAACTTGCTCACCCCGAAAAATCAAAGGCGAAACCTCCCCTTAAGAACTTATTCAAACCGTTCGAATCAGTGGTAGACTTTCGAAAAGTCTTGTTTAAAGGCGGTAAACCTGATCTCTTCATGACTAGTAAAGATGCTACGGATACTTGCGAGTGGGGTAACACTCCTCAAGCATGGGATATGTCTAATGCTACTGCTGAACTTGGTGAGCGAATCATTGAAACAGCCGCTAATTATATAGTTGACTTAATCGACGCATTTGCACAAGTTAAAATTCCACCAACTTACTGATCCTACATACAGCTTAAACTTCTTTACTCCTTTTCTTTTTTCTTATCAAAACAATTTTTATCTTCTTATCTGGTTTTATGAATGTTTTTTTAGAATTATTCATATTTTTTCAGCGTTCTCTTTTTTGATCAATTCCGATTAATC
>JAEOSY010000542.1 GCA_016840125.1 Candidatus Helarchaeota archaeon
TGATCTTCTCAAAAGCAAATCGTCAAAAGAGAAATAGAAAAAAAAATAATATAGTATGGTTATGCCTTTTTGATTTTACTGAAGGATTTTTTGTAATCTTCTGGATTTCCGCCATCATTGAGATAATCAGAGTACACTTTTATACTCTTTAAAAATAAGTCTCCCGCCATCTCCATGACGCTTCTTTGGTCTTCTAACTCAAATTCTGCCCAGAGAGTAACTACGGTCGTATCACCTTTAGGTTCAAAAATATATCCTATTTTTTGCATAGGACTTCCCTCTTGAATGGAAGTCATCTTTTCATTGGGAATGTTTTCAACTTCTATGTTTGTTATATCACCGACATTCGTTTTTAAGAAGTATTTTTTTGAATCTAGTTGAGTACATTCAGTTACTATGATATTCCATCGCGGTAACGATAAATAATCGTTTAAAATCTCGTAAACCTTTTCAACGGGTGATTGAATTTCTTTTTTTAATTCGATTATTGGCATAATATCAACTCTTTTGAATTTAACTTATCAATAGTTATTTAAATTAAGGTTTTTGAAGATATTTAATCAATCGCTATTATTTAACTTTTAGGACTAGTTTCATTTCGTTTCTTTTGATTTATTCTCCTAGCTTTATCAAAGAAAATGAAATAAAGAAGAAGATATTTTAATGTTATGAAGGAAATAAGAGAATTTCAATATAAATGAGATATCATATTAAAAGAAGAGGAGAATTGTGCTATTTAAGAAGTATTGTTTCTCGATTTTTAGGACTTTTAGTTGCTTTTCTTAGTTTTTTGTGAATCATTGTTGATAAGCTCACACATTTGCTTTCTTCACCATGGTTCGTTATGACTAATTTTGGTTTAGGTTGAATCCTGCGCAGGAATTGAGAGATTTGACTACGGGATGAATGACCACTGAATCCTTCTAGCGTAAACACATTTAAATTTAGTCTTACGAGCTGAGTCCTCCCTTTTGCGTTAGTGTACTGGATTTCACGAAAACCTCGCTGAATACGGCTCCCTAATGTCCCATTTACCTGATAAGACACGAAAATTAAGGAATTCTTCTTGTCCTCTGCTAACGCTTTTAAATATTGCACTGATGGGCCACCAATTAACATACCACTTGTTGCTAAAATTATACAAGGCCCTCCCATAATAACGTCGTTTCTTTCATCATGAGTGGAAATTGTAGTAAAAAATTCGCTCAAAAAAGGATTTTTCCCTTGATGCAATATTTTTTCTCTTAAATCTGAGCTGAGAAAATCCGGATTTGCTGTGTGAATTGCTGTAGCTTCCGAAATTAAACCATCCAGAAAAATTGGAACTTGATCAATAATACCTTTAGAGATAAGTTCTTCTAATACTATTATGAGTTCTTGCGCTCTCCCGACTGCTAGGACGGGGATAAGGATTTTACCACCTCGGCTGATCGTAGAATTTAAGATTTGACGCAATTCTCGTTCGGAATCCTGTCGACTGGGAATTCTATCTTGGGGTCCGCCATAAGTAGACTCCACAAGCAGAGCTTCAACTCTTGGGAACTTTACAGCTGCTTTCTCGAGTAATCTCGTTTTTTGATACTTCATATCACCTGAATAGATAAAATTAAAACCACCTTTTCCGAAATGGAGATGGATGATCGAGGATCCTAATATATGCCCAGAATTATGAAGCGTTAATTTAATATCTGGAGCAATGTCTGTAACTTTCCCCCATGAAAGTGGTATAGTATGAAGCACCGCACTTTTTACATCTCTTTTCGAGTATGGCATTGGAACACCTTCTTTTTCGCATATCTGGACAAAATCTAACTGTAGCATTGTTGAAAGGTTACGAGTAGGAAGGGTGCTATATACAGGACCTCTATACCCGTATTTAAACAAATACGGAACCATCCCACAATGATCCAAATGAGCGTGAGACACAATAACGGCGTCTAAATCTCTGATTGAGAATTCTGGAACATCAAAATGTGGAAACTGATCATTCTTATTCCCAACATTCAAGCCAACATCTAACAAGATATTGCTGTCTCTTGTTTGCATTAAAATGCATGATCGTCCTACTTCTCTAAATCCACCTAAACAAGTTAAACGAATATCTAAATCGTTGAAAAGAGTAGGTCTATGAATTCTTTTTCCAATATTAAGAAGAATCTCTTTTTGATTCTGCCTTTCTTTAGTCAACATTTGTCTAATAAGACTGATAGTTCTCGATTCTAAGGGAGGAGTTCTTATTGTTTTTGGCTGCCAAAAAGTATTCATCCTAATTTCTTTTAAATTTATTCCTTTCTTACCAATCACTAGGCCAGGTTTTCCGGATTCTATAATGACTTCGCCACGCGTATGATCAAACTCAATATTAGAAATTTCAGCTTCCTCGCCGATTAAATTACGAATGTAATCTTCCGTTTCAGAAGGGTCCTTCCGTTTTTCTACGTTCCAGCGGAATACTACTCTTTTTCTCATAGATTTAGCGAGATCTTTTAATACTTCTGAATTTTCAATTGATTCTAAATTTGTATTTTCAGAATAAACAGCGATTTCTGGACCTTCAAA
>JAEOSY010000543.1 GCA_016840125.1 Candidatus Helarchaeota archaeon
CGCAATAAGAGGCTTTTTTAATCCTGATTTTGAAGTCGCTACAGCCTATTATGCTCATTCCGCAGAATTAATGTCAGAAATTGCTACTATTTTAGGAAAATCCAACGATGCAGAAAAGTATGGAGTATTATTCGAGAACGTAAAAAAAGGATATCGCTACAACTATACTAAAGATGGGTTGGTTAGTTCCAACCGAATGTGTAAATACATCCGTCCTGTTGCGTTTAATTTGGTTTCTGAAGAAGAAGCAAAATATAACATTTCAAACTTAAACGAAATGGTAATTAAAAATAATTACAGAATCGGAACCGGATTCCTAACCACTCCGTACATACTTCAGATCCTTTCTGAACATGGGTTTATAGATACAGCATACAAAATGTTGGAAAATGAGGAACGTCCTGGTTGGCTTTATGCGGTGAAAAAAGGTGCTACTTCTATATGGGAAAACTGGAATGGAATTGATGACAAAGGAAAACCGACCGATTCTTTCAATCATTATCTCATGGGCTCTGTAACTGGGTTCCTATTTAGTCATGTCGCTGGAATTCGCCCCCTTAGACCGGGATATGAAAAAGTGTTGATCAAACCTCAACCGGGTGGTAGTCTTACGTACGCTAAATGTAGGTATAAAAGTTCAGCAGGAATGATAAAAAGTGCTTGGGAATTTGAACAAACCAATTTCAAACTATCTCTTAAGGTTCCCGTCAATGCAGAAGTAGTACTACCCGACGGAGCAGTACATCAAGTTCCTGAGGGTGAATATGCGTTTTCATGTAAATTTTCCAAAGAATAAAGTAGTTCAAACTCAATATTAAAATGGAAATTCGATATATCTGATTTAAAGCGTCCGAATAAAATACAAGAATAAAAAGAAAATGCACCCAATCTGGTATGTATCACTAGGAATTTCAGTCCTTATATTGCTAAACCGAATCCGAAAATGGATTCACAATAAAAAAAAGCAAGATATGAAAATCGAGAATCACCAAAGTTATCTTAACTCCGTCAAACCTACTGGAACAAAGAAACCAAACATCATCATTTTCTTCATGGATGATATGGGATTTGCGGATATTTCGTGTTATGGGGCTAGGAACATACACACTCCGAATATTGATAATCTCGCTGAGAACGGGGTGAAATTTTCGACTTTTTATTCTTCCTCTCCTGTGTGCTCTCCCTCAAGAGCGGGATTGTTGACAGGACGACATCCATTACGAATGCACATTCCACACGTGTTTTTTCCAACAAAATCACTTCGTGGACATATAATTAATCGATATATACTTAGAAGAGCCCATGGGGTAAACGGTCTTTTAGAAGATGAAATTGCCATTCCAGAAGTGCTAAGGCAGGTGGGATATGCAACCGGAATGTTGGGAAAATGGCATCTTGGTGATAAATCTCCACATCTTCCAAATGACAAAGGCTTTGACTTTTTCTATGGAGCTCATTACAGTAATGATATGAAACCTTATGAAATTTGGAGGAATAAGGAAATTGATCAACCAGCACCAGCGGATCAAAATAATCTCACTAAATCTTTAACTCGAGAAGGAGTTAAATTCATTCGAGAAAACAAAGATAAACCCTTTTTCCTACATTATTGCCAGCCCTTCCCTCATGACCCATTACATGCGTCGGAAGAATTTCGAGGAACTTCTAAAGGTGGATTATATGGTGATGCTGTACAGGAAGTAGATTGGAGTGTTGGTGAAATCTTAAGAACCCTAGATGAATTGCAATTGCGGGAAAACACATTGATCATCCTTTCAAGTGATAATGGTCCTTGGCATGAAGGAAATCCGGGATATCATCGAGGAAGAAAAGCATTACCTTTCGAAGGTGGTCAGCGTGTTCCATTTATTGCGAGTTTTCCGGGAGTAATTCCAAAGAATGTAGAAATTGATGGAATGGCAATGAATACTGACTTATTCCCCACAATCCTAAATCTTGTTGGAATTCCTCTACCTAAAGATCGGATTTACGATGGGAAGGATCTCATGCCATTACTTAATGGAACAGAGAAAGAAACTCCTCACGACTTTCTTTACTACCACGTTGGTAAAAGAATTCTGGCTATTCGAAATAAGCATTACAAATATCACATACGACATAGATCTGATAATGCTAATTACGCCACTATGAAAATCCGTCCGATGCTTTTTGATATGAAGAGATATGATCAAGAATCCTATGACCAAATAACTCATCATCCTGAGGAAGCACAGAAATTAAAAGTGAAATTAGAAGAATTTCAGAACGGATTGAAACGAAATCCCAGAGGATGGATTTTAGATTGAAATTGAAATATAATAAATCATATCCTTTATTTTTCCCTTTAAAGACTATATATTTATGATACAGATAACCGAATCAACGGTTGAAAATGCACTGAATCCAATTGGGATTGAG
>JAEOSY010000544.1 GCA_016840125.1 Candidatus Helarchaeota archaeon
AACTATCCCAATCCATTCAATCCAACAACAACTATTAGCTTTTTTATTCCTAATGATACTTATGTAACATTAACAGTCTATGATGTTCTTGGAAAGGAAACTGAAACACTTGTCAGCAGACAGTGTCAAGTAGGGGAAAACAATGTAAAATGGAATGCAAAAGGATTACCAAGTGGATTATATTTTTATCGTCTTGAAGCAGGGAAATTTGTGGCAACCAAGAAAATGATTTTGCAAAGATAAGGGAATTTTTGTTATTGGGTTATAAAATGTCTATAAGTGAAAATTATAAAGGATCTCTTTCAACTGATACGTATATAAAAGGAGTAAGCAAATTCTACTCTGAGAGAGCTGATTTGAATGGCGATGGTCTTTTAACAACGGAAGAACGATTAATTGCATACGAGCGCTTTCGGGATGATATGTTGAAATTTAAAAGAAACTATCCAACTCCCAGAACTTTTATGATTGGCTTAGATATAAAATTTTAAAAAAAGGTAGTAATTCACCCCGTTACATACTTGCTATTTAAAAAACGAATATCTAACTGGACCTATTATCTAACGGGGTAAAGAAAAAGATAATAAGAGGATGAATAAACGATCTATTACATGGGGTGAACCATGGAAGAAAACGGAATATCACAGAACTTGAAAGAAAGGAGTGTTCCTACCATGAAAAAACTTGGATGTGTGATTCTTGCAGGAATCTGCAACATGTGTTTTTCAGTAGCCATTTCTCAGGAAGGATCGAGCAAAGCAGAAGGGATGCAGATAACGAAACAGAAGGATCTCCGTTCAGAACCGATTAAACGTATTGTCGCTTTGGGGGAGAGTACAACTTGGGGTTATTCAGTGACTTCGAAGGACAAATGCTGGGTTAATCGGACAGTTTGTCTGCTTGAAGAATTCCAAGGGCAACCAATAGAACTTATTAACCAAGGCATAGGTGCCAATATGCTGACGCCGAAAAATCCTGAATACGCGCAGTCTGCCAAACCTTCTGCTATCGAACGGGTAAGCGGGGATTTGATTGCCTTGAAGCCAGACCTAGTGTTCCTTTCTTACGGGTTAAACGATTCACGCGGGGGAATCTCATTGAAGGTTTTCACGGAAGAATACCAGAAACTTATCGATAGAATTAAGTCAGAGACGAAAGCAGTCATTGTCATTCTGAACGTCTACTATATGCATGAAAGTGCCTACCAGTGGGAAGTATTAAATCATAGCGATTACAGTGTAACAAGGCAGTTTAACGCTGCTATTGCCGACTTTGCCAAGGAGAATGGTTTAATTCTGGCGGACGTTTGGAGTGTGGAAGAGGGAGTAGACTGGATTATTGACCAAGATCTCTGTCATCCGAATGACCTCGGTCATTGTCTAATTGCAAATTGTGTATTTGAGGCAATTGCAAGAAACTGCACTTTCGTCACAAGTACTCTCCCAAAACACAGCAGCTTTGGGTCATTTGTTAAAAAGTACGGAAACGGTCCTGATCGCCCGTCATCAATGGAGAAAACGAAAGATTTTACACCTGATCCCGAGAAGAAAAAAGAGGAGGTCGGTGAATCGGGTAAGGATGAATAAACGATCTATTACATGGGGTGAATCATTGAAGAAAACGGAATATCACAGAACTTGAAAGATATGAAGGCAGCGATAATCGATATGGATACGATAGAGATGGATCGTGACTACTTTTTCCCATCTATTAAATTGGATTATTTTATGATGAGCGGCCTGGATCCAGCAAAGAGAAAATATATTGAATCGAAGCATGGTGTAAAAATCACAAGCTTTGAAGATTTTCTAAGCTGTTTACATTCTGCATTTGAAGAATATGTGGAAGGAGGTGCAGTTGCGATTAAATCTGTTGCCGCTTATTATCGGCCGTTATTTTATCAGGAAGTTTCCAGAACGGAGGCTGAACAATTATTTAAATTATCTTCAAACCGAATTACTACTGAAATGGAGAAATCATTTCAGAATTTCGTTATGCATGAAATATGCAGTTTGACAGAGAAGAAAGGGCTGCCTATTCAATTTCATACAGGAGAGCTGGCATGGAATTTTCGAAATATTGAGGATACAAAACCAACTCATTTGATTAATCTTTTACAAAAATACCGTCAATTAAGATTCGATCTATTTCATGGTGGATTGCCTTATACGGGTGAATTCGGTATAATCGTTAATACATTTCCTAATGCTTATCTTGATATAAATGGTTTATCATGGACTTCTCTTGAAGTAACTAAAAGGAGTTTATCTGAATGGATTGAATTGGTGCCGCAAAATAAAATTTTATGGGGAGCTGACAGCTATCGGGTTTTGGAAGGAGTTTTTGGT
>JAEOSY010000056.1 GCA_016840125.1 Candidatus Helarchaeota archaeon
CCTCTTTACAGTCTCCACATTAGCTTTAGTATACTCATTCATAACATAATGCATGTGTTTGGGATCTTTACGCATTAATTTCATCGCATAACCGTGAGTATGACCTTCACATAAATATTCTGACATAGCTAAACTAAGGTTTGCCATAGGATATACATGAGGGCTTAATCCATCAACATATTCCTTCCATAATTTAGGAGAAAGTTCCCCTTCAGTAATACGATCGATGGGTTTTCCATATTCATCCCAAACCTCATAAAGTTTCTCTTTTGTTTTAAAAAATCCATCTACATACCATTCATGAACTCTCCCAGTTATTGGATTTTTTCCAACACTCATAATCCTTCCGCTAATGCAATTCCAATTGAGGTTTTCTCCGTTAGGATACCCTTCAGGCATTGGATAAATGTTTCTTTTGTATTTTTTAAAAGGGTCACTCATAACTAAATCAGCATGCCAAAATTTCATCTGAGTAATCAACCATGCAATTCTGGGTCGAAAGCTTTCCGGACCAAAATCAAGTTCTTCTGGTTTTACTAAAATTTTTTTATATTCTTCTGAGTCATAATATTGTTGCATACCCCAACCTGATGTTTCAAAGCCAAAAGTAAAGATTGGGCATTTATCAGGTTCATCATCAAGCTCTAAAAACCGAATAACTCTCTCTCGTTTTGATAAGGTCATAAAAATCTCACTTCTTTAGTTTTAATTTTAGAATATTATGTTTTATTTTATTATAGATAAATCTACTACCTTATTTTTAGTTTTAATTATTGCACAAATTTAATAGAAATCAGTGACTTCTTTGCCTTCTTCGAAAATTAATCTAACTCTTTTTAATTCATCAGGTATCTCAATTTGCTGAGGACATTTCTCCAAGCATTCTCCACATTGGACACATAAGTTCGCAGATCCAGTATTTTTCCTACCACTTTTTTCTAATTCTTCTTGAGTTTTAGGGAGAGATTTGTAGTAGCCCGTAAATCCTGCTCTTGTATTTTCCCCATACTGGTTAAATTGATTAAGTATATTGAATAGAACCGGAATGTTAACTCCTTCAGGACACGGAAGGCAATAACGACAAGTGGTGCAAGGAACCACGAATATTTGCTTGGCAAATGCTCCCTTTAGGTCATCAATTGTGTGTAATTCTTCTTTTGTCAGAATATTAATCCCCGAATTGTTCGCAGATTCTATATTCTCTACTACTTGATTCATAGCACTCATCCCAGATAGAACAACAGAAACTTCTTTTTGATTCCACACATACTGTAGTGCCCAATCCGGTAGACTTCTTTTTACTTTTGATTCATCTAAAATTCTTTTTATCTCTGGGCTATTCTCATTTAAATTTTTTTCATCAATATAGAGTTTTCCTCCTCGCAGTGGTTCCATAACAATAACTGCGATTCCTTTACTAGCAGCATATTTCACACCTTCAGTACCTGCTTGAAAGTTAACATCCATGTAATTATATTGGACTTGACATGCATCCCAATCATAAAAGTCTATTATCCTTTTGAAAGTATTAAAGGAATCATGGAAAGAAAACCCGATGTGTTTGATTTTTCCGTCTGCTTTAGCCTGTTCCATTTTTTCCATAATCTTTAGTTGTTTTACTTTTTCAAAACTCATTCTACTTAGTCCATGTAAATGATAAATATCAAGGTAGTCGGTTTGCAATCTTTTGAGTTGGGTGTCTAGTATTCGGTTAAAGTCTTCTTCTTTCTGAACAAAACCTTGACCGATTGGTAATTTTGTTACAAGGTGAACCTTTTCCCTATACCCATCTTGTAAAGCCCTGCCTACTAATTCTTCACTTTTATTATCCATATACATCCAAGCTGTATCTACATAGTTACATCCATGGTCAATAGCGTAACGGATCATATCAATTGATTGTTTTTCATCAATAACGCTTTTTTTCTCACCATTTTTTTCAACTTCTAGGGTAGGTAACCTCATTGCACCAAAACCAAGAGCTGAGACTTCCCATTTGATTTTATTTCCCATTTTTCGATATTTCATTCTCATCATCACTAAAAATTATTTTTTTCTCTCTTTTTGACAATTATATTAGTTTGTAACTAATCAACAATCAATAAATAAAATAATGTAAAAAATTGTTTTTTATTGTTAGTTATTCTCCTTTCCAAACTGGTTTTCTCTTTTCAGCAAACGCTCTTGGACCTTCTCTGAAATCGTGAGATTGCATAAATTTTGTAAATAGTGGAAAATTTGCAAAAAGTGCTTCTTTTAACGTCATTTGAAGTCCATCAATTGCCATTTGTTTTATTGTTCGGATTGCTAAAGGTGAACCTTCCATTATTAGGTTAGCAATTTTCTCTGCTTCATCTAACAATTGATTGAATGGGACTACTTTTTTTACAAAACCAAGTTCTACTCCTTCTTGAGCCGTCATACGCTTACGAGTAAGAAGAATATCCATTGCTATATGGTATGGTAGGTATCTTACTAATCGATGAATTCCTCCTCCTGAAGGTATTCTCCCTACCATCGGTTCAGGCAAGCAAAATGTAGCGTTTTCAGCAGCAATAAGAAGGTCGCAGCTCAATGCTAGCTCAAATCCTCCACCAAATGCAAGACCATTAATTGCAGCAATCAATGGTTTGGTAAGTCTAAAATTTCTTATGAGATAACC
>JAEOSY010000545.1 GCA_016840125.1 Candidatus Helarchaeota archaeon
AAAAACAGGAGCACCAATATCGTAAAAATTCATGTATTCTACTATTTTTTCATTGTTAGGGTGAGCAAGAAAAAAATGCCCGATTTCAGATCCTGTTCTAATAATAATAGGGAGAAATTCAGTAATTACAAGGAAAATCATTATTATACCCCTTGCGTGGTCGATCCAATAATACCTTTTTCGTTCCGCTTGAGTTTCGTTAACGGTCAATGTTTCATCACTCATGTTTAATCAACTTTTTTCATATAGGTGTTTAAGATTTGCTATTATAAAGTATTTTATTTGATCTTTATGGTTTCATTCTATTTAAGTGTAAAAAATTGAGCAAAATTTTGTAATTGAAATTTTCTAATTTTAAAAAAAAAATTATTAATAAACTTTCATTCTGGTAATTCAAATTAAAAATCTAAATAAAACAATAGTAAGGATGCTACAATGAACGAATTCGAAAAAATGAAAATTTCTGCTCAAAACGCTATGATTCATGTATTAAATTTGAAAAAAGAAGACTCTGTATTAGTCATAACTGACGAGCATACCAAAAATGAGGGTGAAGCTTTTTACACCGCCGCTATCGATTATGGGAGTACGACACAGCTATATTTCTTACCTGAAAATTATCGTCCATTATTAGAACTACCATCAGAATTAAAAGCGGTGATTGAAGGAAAAACTATAGTTCTTAACGTATTTAAAGGATTGGCTGAAGAAACTCCTTTCCGAGTTAAATTGATTGATCGAATTCTTAGTAATAAATCAGTTCGATTAGGTCATTGTCCCGGGATAACTAAATCGATGATGATTGGTGGTCCTATGAATATAGACTATGTTAATATGGTAAAAAAAGCAAATAAATTGATAGAAAGATTTCAAAACGCTAAACAAGTACATATTACAGCACAAGGTGGAACTGATATTTTATTATATATTGAAAATCGTGGATTTTCAACAGACGCTAAACTTGTTGATGAAGCACGCCTCGCTAACTTACCCTGCGGCGAAATATGGTGTGGTCCCATAGAATCTATGGGTGACGGATTAATAGTATGTGATGGTTCCATTGGAGATTTAGGTAATGTAAGTAAACCCCTTAGTATCTTCTTAGAAAAGGGTAGTATCATCAAAATTGAAAGCGAGGATCAAAATTTAGTTAAAAATGTTGAAAAATTAATCAATATTGATCAAGAAGCTAGAGTTATTGGAGAATTAGGAATAGGGCTTAACCCTGGTGCCAAATTAACGGGTAATTTACTCGAGGATGAAAAAGCTTTACAAACTGCCCATATTGCTTTTGGGAATAACGAAGATATGGAAGGAGGACAGAACAGATCAAAAACCCATAGAGATTTCTTATTCTATAAGCCAACAATGAAGGTTACTTACAAGGATGGTTCATCAAAGATCTTACTAAAAGATGGCGAAATCCTTTAATTTCAATTTTTTTTGAAGCGAAATTTATAGAAGAATTCAAAATAAAAAATATTAACGTCCCACCATTTAGATTAATATGTTTAAACAAGCAATTAAAAACGTTAAGACAAATCAAGATCTATTAATTGATGTTAGCGATCAGATTTGGGAATTCGCAGAATTAGGATTTGAAGAATTCAAATCGTCAAAATTATTGATAAAAACTCTAAAAGACTCTGGTTTTTCGGTAAAATCGAACGTTGTAGATATGCCTACAGCTTTTTACGCTGAATATGGAAAAGGAAAGCCTGTTATAGGGATTCTAGGCGAATACGATGCACTCCCGGGACTTAGTCAAAAAGCCCAACCGTCAAGAATGGCTTTAACTGAAGGAGCACCAGGTCATGGTTGTGGTCACAACCTCTTAGGCGTGGCTTCTTTGGGAGCAGTATTGTCAGTTAAGGAACTTATTGATTCGGGTAATGTTAATGGAACTGTTCGGTTTTACGGTTGCCCGGCTGAGGAAATGTTTAACACAAAGGGATATATGATACGCGAAGGATTGTTCGACGATGTAGATATAGCCATGACTTGGCATCCTGGAAATTTCAATATGCTAAATTTGATGAGTTCTTTAGCTATGAATTCTGTAAAATTTAAGTTCCACGGACGTACAGCCCATGCAGCTGGAGACCCTCAAAATGGAAGGAGTGCTTTAGACGCAGTTGAGTTGATGAATATAGGGGCGAATTTCATGAGAGAACATATGATTTCTGACGCAAGACTACATTATGTTATAACAAATGGGGGAGATGTTCCAAATGTAGTTCCAGCTGAAGCAGAAGTTCATTATTTTGTACGTGCTCCAGAACGACATCAAGTGGAAGAATTATATGCTAGACTAGTAAATACTGCAAAAGGAGCGACTTTAATGACTGAAACCACTATGGATGTCGATTTTATAAGCGGGATGTATAATACTATGTATACAGATATAGTATCTGATGTAATATCTAATGCTATGAAAAAAGTTGGTGCTCCAAGATTTAATAAAGATGATATAGCCTTTGCAAAAGAACTTAAAAAATCGGTACCAAAAGATGCCCTTGATGGTTATTACAAGTTGATCCCCCCCGATAAGTTGGAGTTTGCAAAAGTGATTCTTAGCCAGCCCTTAAATAAAATAATAACACCACCAATGGGAAAGGGAAAAATAGCATCTGGGTCAACTGATGTCGGAGATGTATCTTGGAAAGTACCCCTTGGAGAATTTATGATCGCTTGCGAAGTTATGGGTTCTCCGGGACATTCATGGCAAAATGTAGTAACATCTGGGATGAGTATTGGTCACAAAGGTATGTTAACAGCAGCAAAAATATTAGCTATATCCGCTCTCGATTTTATGAAAAATCCAGATTTAGTAGAAAAAGCGAAGAAAGAACACGATAGTTCACATAAAGATAAACCATATAAATCTCCACTTCCCGAAGGGTTAAAAACACCCCACTTCAAGTTAAAAAATTGAAGGGTTTGGGAATTCTAACTTTTTTTTTCCTTTGAACTAGCGAAATGTCCGATTAAAAATTGGACTCTCTAAGAGATTAATATCACATCCCACTAATTTTAGTAAGAATAATGAAAATGGTGGAAATAATATGAGTAA
>JAEOSY010000546.1 GCA_016840125.1 Candidatus Helarchaeota archaeon
AAAATCTATGGGGAAAAATTCCAATTATATGGAATAGATCTTGATAAAAACTTAATTGAATGGGGCCAAAACCATTGGGGCAAACCCAATAATATACATTTATCACAAGGTGATGTATATGCACTTCAATTCCCTACAAATAATTTCGATTTAGTAACATCATTTGGTATGTTAGAATGGCTTAAGAATCCTGTTAAAGCCTTAGATGAGATGATTCGAGTTAATAAGGATAAAAGATTTCTTACTCTAGTGATCGAAAAAAGTAGATTCGAGAAACTTCCGGTCAATGAAAGTGATTCAAGAATCTATAAAGAGTATTTAAGTGGAATTGAGCGAGCTGGGTGTCCTATAGAAAACGAGGGAGAATATATCCAAAATATTTTCGTTAAACGCGAGATTAATCTGAGGCGACATGAATTTTTGCTTGAAAATAAAACACAAATCTCTAATGGATTACTTGAATTATGGGAACGTTCTTTTACTGAGGAAAAATATAAAGAGATGATAAAAGCTTCAGTGAGTTTCTATATACAATTTTTGAAACTCGTGGGTTGGACGAAGGAAAAACTATTAAACTTCATAGATGAAGAACTTTCACTGAAAAAAACCATTACTTTTTATAAAGAGCATTTAGGAGAGGATTTGATTCAAAGAACACCCATCATCCTCTTAGAATCCACTTAAATTTTCATAAGATCTAATTTCAGATGTGGAAAAAGTAGCTATTATTTATTTTACTAGCTTTACATATAGCTTGTAAATGTTTAAACTTGGGATAAATAAATAAATTTTGAAAACAAATATTTCCGAGAGGAATTCTTATGCGAACACAACCATTAGAAGTGTATGAAGTCGAGGAAACAGGTGAATTAGTTTTAAAACACCAGACAGATTTGAGGGAGGCATTAGTATCCCATCGTTCTATCATGATTGTTAATCATAATGATAAAGTGATTGTGTTATGGATTGGGAAAGGGGCGAGTACGCGTGCCAAATTTGCGGCAGCTCGATCTTCCCGACGGTTTTTGACGGAAAGGAGCCTTTCCTATCGTGTTCGTACCTGTGATGAAGGGGATGAGCCGGATTGGTTTCAAAATCTTTTCAACATGAAAATAGCAGCACGAAGTCGTGATGATCCACCTTCATTAGAAGTTCTAGCCATTTTAAATGAGATGAAAGCAAAAGCAGTTCCGGACGGATTTGATCGGGAAGCATGCATAATTTCACGTGATTTTTACGTACCAGTAGAACATAAATCATCGATTATGGGAAAAAACACCTCTACAATTAAATTCGAGAAGAGTTCCTATATGCCCGAAGGTTTTTTCATTCTGCCTTCGGGTGCATATCGCCCCCGCTTATTGGTTAGAAATGGGAAGGTTTTGGGAATAGATCTATTAGTAAATTATGATGTTTCGGCAAGGGATGGGATAAATGTAGAGCTCCTGCAAGAAGCTAAAGGCATAAACGTAAAAATTGACAATCTTCAACAAGATCTCGAAAAGAGAGACCAAAAAATCAGGGAACTCAAACGAGATCTCTCAGAAAAAAATGAAGACTTAGTAAGGATTAAATTAGAAATCAAGGCCGCTCAAGAAGTAAAAGGTACAAAAGAGGAGGAGGAGAAAGTCCTTAAAAGTAAAGATAAATTAATATATTCTCTCCAACACGAAATAGCATCAAAAAAGAAGGAAATTGAAGAACTTCGACTAAGCTTTTACCAGAAAGACGCTTTGATCGGGGAGATCCAACAAGATCTTTCGGAGTTAAATCCAAAACTTGAAAGGCTTCAACAATCAGTGCAGAAATATAAGGAAATAGCTGACAAAAGTCAACTTGAGGGAGCAAAGAAAGATCAACAGATTGAGGAACTTCAACAGGATAATATAAAGAAGAGTAAATTAATTGAAAGCCTTGAAAAATCGATTCCCAAGAAAGATTCTGAGATTGAGAAGCTTAGCCGAGAGGGGGCGACCAAAGACCAGCAGCTTGAGGAACTTCGGCAAGAAATATCCAAAAAAGATAAGGAACTTCAAAAGAGTGCTTCAACCATATCAGATATGGAAGAAGAACTTCGGGAAAAATCAAGACGCGTTCAAGAATTAGAATCTTAATGGAAGTTGTGTTAAGAAATCTAATCCGAAAAAATTATCTACAAAATAAAATTAGGGGGAATTTTCTACTTATTAATGTCCATTGAATTTGTATATTTCGTTAATTCGTTCTGTTAATCGTTCTTTTGCATAAATTTGCCCAAGTTCCATGATTCGTATTATTCCGTTTCTAACAAAAGAAGGGAGTTTCATGACGTTTTTGTTTTCTTTAACCACACCTATTACTTCATAACTAAATTCTAATTCTCTCTGAAGATTGTCCAATGCATCCTGTTTTTTAGCATAGGCATTTTTTGTGAGTTCCTCATAGCACGTTCCAGAGCTCGTGAGCAGACGACGTGCGGGCTTAATGCGACTTCTAAATAAATCCTTCATGATGCCTTCTATAATCGGATATGCTTTGTGATTCTTCCTACAGCGATGAAATGATTGATCATTAAGCATATAATCGACTATATGCTCATCAACTAATGCATCTATGTTATTGCCATCGTATTTCATCGCACATTCGAGAATAATATCGATCTGATTTATAGCTTTGTCGCGGATATCTTTCCTTGCTAAAATATTATATATAAGCTTAGCTATGGGATTAAAAAGCCACCCCGTGAACCCTCCATACATCTTTCCAATACAAACTTGAATATAATCCAAACCAGTGTCCATTTCGTTGATCATTTCTTCTTTAACAAGTTCAGCGTGCTCTAAGGTTGAATCATCATACATGGACGGGTCACCAACTTTAATCATCAACAAATACATCCTTAGCTTATTTAGTTTTGTTACTTTCTGATAGGTAAGATGCTACTTAAATCATGATTTTAAAAAAAGAAATTATTTCATTTCCATAAAAATCTCAATATTGTAGCTCATAAGCTATACATATAGTATGTTATAAGAAAGAATTTTGACCACTAGAGCACGTTTGTTCGAATTTTTTTTTTGGTTTTATAGAAGATTAAATCCGTAGGCAATCAGCCACATCAATAAACCAGCTACTATAGGGACAGATAAGTTATCGTTGATTTTAGGATGATCAATGTAATCAAATAGTGCAAATACCCCACCAGCAGTTAAAGCTAGTAAAATACTCGCATACCAAGCCCAGTCAGGTCGAAAAACAAAACATAAAACCAGTGTTGAAGCGATTCCAACAATAGTACCTGCGATTGTACCCTCAACTTTTTTATCGGAACCTGCTTTCAGGATTCTTTTGCCATAATTCTTTCCTACAAGAGATGCCATGGAATCGCTCGCCCCAATGAGCATAGCTACCGCGGCAAAGATTGGAAATGGTAGTACGAAGAAGATACTTATTGCTACAATGGTTCCTGGCGGGGATGAGTATGATCTCAATTCTTTCTTCTTCATCGCACTTGTGAAGAGATTAACACCCCATCCGGGTAAGTATTTAAAATTATAGAGACGTAGTAAATCCCCAAGTGTGAATAAGGTCACCAGAGCGAAACCAATATTTAAAATAATAAACCGCCCAATAGAATCGCCTCCCAGACTTAATCCCAGAGAATAGCCAGCAATGACGATTATGGGTATTAAAGCATGGTAGAGCTTTCGTCTAACATCGCGTCCGGAAGTATATTCCTCAGGAAATACCCGGATAAATTCTTCATAGTCGCGTTCATTAATTTTATCAAAATTGCATTCTTTAGTCCATTTTCTAATACGCAAATATTCCATAAGAGGGATGATAAACAACCCCCCTAGTACCAACATTTGAATTAGAATAGTCCATCCAGGCAGGTCTGCCATTAAAGGAAAAAGTAGACTAACAGAGACAAAACAGCCAAAAATTAGTAATTCATTCCATTTATATTCTAGTTCTTTAAATTCTCGAATGATCCGGAGTAGTATTAATCCTGCAAAAGCAAAAAGGACTAACATATAAGGTAGACAAATCAATAGATTATCTAAATATGCCATTTATATCACATGGACATAATGGGGGTTCAATTCTATAATTGTTTCTACTACCTGAAAAAATATAGGAAAATAAATTTAATGGGAGCTTTGGAAAAATATCGCCATTTTGGAATTAATTTCACTTGGTTTTTCAAGAAAGGACATATGACCAGTATCCGCAATAATCTCTAACTCAGAATTTGAAAGTTTTTTGTGCATTTTTTTTGACATATCAACAGGAGTGAGAATATCCTTTTCGCCAACGATTATTAAAACGGGGCAACTAATTTGTTTCAAATTCACCGCCGAATTTAATACCGCAATACCACAGGCAGCGCTCACATAGAGCGGAACGGAGTCGCTATCGTGAATGAGATTCTCGATGAGCGTTCGACGCGGTTCTGACTTGGAAGATTTTAGAGTTTTTTGCCAGATTTGCCGTAAGGTTTTAGAAACAAAAAAGCTTCCCAGATTACGCCAGATTGAGAACTTGGTGGGAATATACGCGGTTGTATCGATCAAAACGACCCCTTTTATTTCATCAAAAAACCTTTCACTGTATTTTAAGGTAATCATTCCACCTAAACTATGACCGATTAACCAATAATTGCTAATTTCGAGGTTTTGGAGTAAATTGCGTAAATATTTTGATTGACGTTTTAGTGAATATCCATAGGTGGGCTTGGAGGATAAGCCGAATCCTCTTAAATCATATACCAAAACTTGATACTTTTTCTTGAAGAAATCGATCTGTTCTCGCCAAATTTTATGATATTCAGCCCATCCGTGCAAAAAAACAAGTGTTTCAGAAGCTTCAGCATTTTGATGCAATTCATAATACAATTTATTGCGCCGATCCGTTCTGAAATAGGGCATTTTATCACTAATTATCAATTTTTAATTTAGCATAAATGTAGATCTCTTCCAAATTATTAAAATATTCTAACAATCTTTTTAAGATACGTCAAGTAAATTTATGATACATTATCCAGATTTAGAAGGGTATTCCTATGGACGAAAGAAAGGCAGTTATTTTAGATTTTGACGGAACATTGTATAATAACATAGTAGCCATGAAAGATGCAACTGCAGACGCGTTGAAACGGTTTGAAGTCGAGTATAACGCTGAAAAAGCGCTGACAGAAACAACTCGTCTGATAGAGAAGATAAGATCATCAGCACTTTCTAAAATTCTACTAAGGGCATGGGAACTATTGAGTGATGTAGAGTATTTAGAAGGGCGAAAGTTTTTAGAAAAGGCGGAAATTGTATTTTACGCTTACACGCTTTACAAAGATTATACGAAAGAATGTACTCTCTTCTCAGGAGTTTCAGAATTGCTAAAGAACCTTAAAAATCAATATAAAGTTGCCATTGTGACCAGTGGCTCACGGGCCGATACCACAGAATTGTTGAAAGAATTTCAAATTTATGATTACATTGATGCCTTTATTTCGGGGGATGATGTAGAAAACACAAAGCCTCATCCTGAAGGGATTGTAAAAATTCTCAAAGAAATTGGAGTTTCTCCTAATAATGCAATATATATTGGTGATTTACCTCTTGATATCAAGGCAGGGAAGAATGCAGGAGTTAAAACTATTGCGGTAACCACCGGATTAGTCCCGCGAAGTGATTTAGAGAGGGAAGCCCCAGACAATGTTGTGAGACACATTACTGAAATTACATCGATTGTACCAGGTTTATCACCAATAGAAGTGAATATCGATGCGGATTTTGCCAAAGCTATTAAAGAACGACGTGAATTTGTTCCAAAATCGGAAGAAAAGAAGGTATCTGTTACAGATCGCTTAAAATCCCTTACAATTGAAGGATTAAAGGATTTACTTAAACAACCGCTCGAGTTTTTCCGTGAATTACTCAATAAAATGTTGGAAGAAACGGGTACCTCCAATCTCCAAGAATCGCTGACTGTGTTTGAAGGGGTAGAAGATGATATCCTTAGGGTTGTAGGATTGATTGGACTGCATGCGTTAAATGAACGGTTAGGAGATGTTCTTCATAAGATGCTTCAAACGGAATACGGAGCATATCTTGGCTATTTAAACTATGAATTCATGGAACAAACAATCAAGACCGTGATACCCGATGAATTGTTTGATGAGCTTCGAGTTATGCTGATTACAGTCACGAAGGATATATTACCCGAAGGGGTGTATAATACTCTCGCACAAATGGAACCATATGACTTCATCAGCTACATACTTGATGGAGTTAAACTAGCGATGGTAGATTTAGGTATGCAAACCTTTGAAATACGTGAATTCGTTGGAGATAAGTTTGCTGATGACGAAATGGGAATGATCGAATTTATTTGGGAATTGGTAAAAACAGTATTTACAATTGTTCTGAACGTCATATCTATTCCTATGAAACTTACCATTAAACAAAGCGCACCCATGATAAAGGACACCATCCGACTATCTCTTGATGCAATGTCACGAAGTATTGAAGCTGTTAATACCAACATCCTTGAAAAGTCCGAACAATTTGGGAAACTCGGTGAAATCCTTCAGAAGTTCATACCAAAAGACCAAGAATCCGATGAAGCGCCAGAGTAAACACCATAAACCGTAAGAAAAATAAAAAGCGCTTTTTATCTTATTATAGTATAAAACCATTTGAGGATCCAAATTTGAAAACTCCTGCAGAAGTCATTGCAGAGGGCCTAATTTCAAGTATCGAGAGTAAGGAACCCTACGAAATACGAGGACCGTTAAGTTATTTGAAGAAAAAATGCATTCAAATTAATTTTCCCAATTTGCATGAGGTCATCGTTATTTATTTTGATGGGAATATAGAGAATTCTGCCGGAATCCATTATGAAATTTATTCCACACCAATTATTCACTGCAGAAAATGTGGTTGGAACGGAACCGCTGCGGATCTTCCAGTACACGAGAAAAAAGTTGAAATTAAAGCTATGTCGGAATTAGTTTGGGAGCAAAATGAGTTAATGAATCCAATTCTTCGTGAAATAATTGAAATATGCCCTAAATGCGGGTCGAACCGACTCACTAAAAAAGAATACCGCCATAGAGGACGAGATCTCTGGATTATAGGGACCCATAATGATATTGCAAAGCTTGGTACTCTTATTGATCCTGTTATTCCCCACCGGGTAAATGGGTTAATTAATGCATTTTGGAGTTATTTTGTGAGTGAAAAAATAAAGTTACGCCCCCTTTGGCGATTAGATCTTGCGATCCAATTTGGAAGGTTGCTGTTATAGGTTAAGAGTCTCAGAATTAAGAAAATATTTCATTTTTAGTATTCTATCATCTACAATTATTTTAAGAATTCAAAACATAAATTAAAGAATTAAAAAAAACATCTCATTTAATAATGGTTAAATCACGATAACAGGAGTTATCTTCAATGGCAGGTAATAGAGCAGACATTTTGAACAAGAAATTTAAGGTCAATCAAATCAGAAATGGGATTTATGCGTATATTAAGGTGTTAAAAGAGAGAAACCTTTCCACCGTGGATATTATAGCGAAATTGAAGGAGATGGGGCGGAATATCGCACTGACATACAGAAACTATTGGAAGCCCGATTTTAAGGACGAACTAGATTTAATGCGAGATATTCATCGGTCTGTTTTTAAAACGGCAGCGAAGGTTCGAGAAAAAGATGCCCAAATTATAGTAACTTCGCGAAGATGTCCCCTTTGTAAGTATAGGCGAGAGGGCATAGAAACTCCCGGGTGTAACATAATAGTCGGGTTTATAGAAATAATATACCAAACGCTAGCAGAAAACAATCCAGAACTTCCAAAAGTTGAGGGTGTTGTTGAAACGAGCCGGATTTTTGGAGAAAAATATTGTAAATATAATTTTGAAAGGATATAGGTGATTAAAAATGGCTAAATCATTTGTTGGATGGATTGCAAGACGATTTGGAGTAGATATTGATGGGCTCTTCTGGGATCTAGTATATCGAGAACTTATTAGAACCGAGTTAGAGCTGAATGATGACAATTTTCTTGAGATATTTAAGCGAGTTGGTGGAGAAGCGGCGATCGGTAGTGCAAAAAGACATAAGACAGTTATGAACCTGTTCGCGCCGAAAGATGCAAGTAACATCTTGGATTACATAGAGTTTATCTGGTCCACCGTGTTTGCAGAAGATATCAAAATGAAGGAGGAAACACAGGAAGATGTGGATGGTAATATTACCAAAGTTATCCTGGATGTTGAACATTGCCCCATTTGTCAGGGATTTGGAGATGATAAAGAAGACTTTCCTGATCTTTTAAAGGAAAAGCTTGAATCCAAGGGAGATGGTTATGCATGTATCCTCTTAGGAATGATCGAAGGATTATCAAATTACATATTTGAATCCAGGAATGATCCCTACCGGGTGAAAATCCGCGAATTAGAATGCATTGCCCTTGGTGGAAAGCAGCTAAGGTTTGAAGCGATATTAGAAAAGACCGAGTCTTAATTTATTTTTATTATAAAAAAAATAAAAAAGTAAAAATAACCTTACTTTGATTGTTCTTTTTCTTTTCTTAGAATAACTTTAGCGGGGATTGCTAGACCAATTCCCAGCAGAGCCAATCCAAGGATGAAAGTTATTATCCCTGAGCTTGCAATATAGCCGATTACGAACCGATATACTAGCATACTCCCCCAACTAAGCCCCCCTGCTATCAGCAATGCCCACCAAGCCCATTTCTCACCTTTCGAATAACTTTTCGTGTTAATGAAAAGAATGAGTACGCTCAGTGCAGTTAATTGAATTCCAAGAAGCTTTTTTGTGATTATGTACAGAGTCGCTTCTTGAGGGCTGCTAGCTAGAAATTCAGTCCATGTCTGCCCCGTATATACTCCTACATCACTTATAAACATCACTTCTGTTGCAAAAATCCATAATAGCGAAAATACGAGCATAAACCACCCTAGAATGTTTATAAATACCGTTCCTACCTTCACAGGATCGTCCATTTTCTCACCCTCTTGCTTATATTTATTTAGAGTTTTGTTTTCAGTCTTATGATATAATATGTAACAAAAAGCGTTTTATCCTTTTCGGTTGGTAATAAAGCCAAAATAAATCTATAGAGTCAGAAGATAGTAAACTATTCAAAATAAAAAAAGGAGAAAAAAATTTAGAAAGCTATAGACCGCCTGCTTGTGTGGCCATTACTGTAATGACATCTTTTTGTGGGTGAATACCCAAACTTGCAAAACGTACATTATCAGGTAAAACTTTTCCTTTATGGATAAATTGAATTGTCAAAATCGGATTTAACTTGTAGGCCTTCCGAACTTGTTTTTTAGCATCTGCCACATTGCGGTTTACATCAACATCGACCGTTTTAACAGCCTGATCGGGCGGGACACCCGTTAACCTAAATCTGTACTCAACCATTTTTCGCACTTCATTAGAAGCTTCTTGTTACCTGATTATATTTACAATCATTTATATACCTTGAAGCTTCATCTTTGTTGATATTTAGCACAGCAGAATATTTAATATTTTTGTAATAATTTAATTGGGGGAGGAGAGAAGGTTATTTTACCATATCTTATTGATTAGTATCAATATTGTAAATTTTATTTTGAGGTAACCAGGGAATAGGATGATTTTAGCCTTTACTTTTTTAATTCATTAAAAACAGTCCATTTTTTTATTTCGAAATGTATTAATTTAGCATACAATTAAATACAGCGAATGAGATCAATTAATCAAGTAGAAGTATAATTTGGGAGTCATTATTTTGACGCAATCAGCAGTTGAGTTAAACTACACGAAAATCCGAAATAATTGGACCATTCTTGAAAGACATTTTGAGTCTTCAGAGATCATTCGGATAGATAATATTTTACATGAGGAAGATTCAATTATTATTCAAAAGACCCAACAAAAATATCGCATTCGGATTAAACTTGAATTGAAAATCGATAACGAATTTAGTCTCATGTATTTATCCTCAAAGATTATTTTGTTAAAAAATTTAGGTTTTGTGAAGGAATATAATCTCCCTACACCTGAATCCAATAACAAGTTTATCTTCACATATATCCGCTCCTTATCAAATATGCAAGATGTAATCAAGACAATCAATCAATTAGACACCAAATTATTAGGATTTAAAGCCTCACTTGAGTTGAAAAAAAACGCTCTTATGGTTTTTATAGACAACTCCTTAGCCACCCTCTATCCCTATAACCATGAGATTATTCAACCCAAACATCGAAAAGTGAAAGAGATTGTGGATGCACTCATTGATGCCTTTGTGCAAGATCGCAATTATAGTGAATGTATCAATATTAGTTTGATGGAAGTTCAGTGGGGAATACGGACTGCACGGCAAATTGCGAATTTAATTAATAATACTGCAGAAATAGTATATAGGGTCTTAAGAAATAGTAAAACACGAGCTGAACTCTTAAAGTTCATTGATATTGTCCCATATACTGGACCCGGGCGTCGCGTTAAAGGAAATGACAGCGGCCGCGCTTTTCGGATTCAAATGGAAAATCCATATATAGTCGAAAAACTGAAAGAGATGGGTATTCCACTCAATGTTATATTTCCTGGCGGATAAAAAATAAAGAGTAAAGGGGTATTTAAAAGATGCAAATTAATGATTTTGAGATTATTTGGTTATATATTGTAGATTCTGGGAAGTGGCTTAAAAAGAGAGAGGAATTCAAGGATATAGCAGAAAATTTGATGGTAAAAGCTAAGAGTGTAAAAGGAATTCTTCGGTACTATACACCAGAAGAATTAGAGGTTTTGCCCAAATCTGAGAAGAAATTCAGAGCGGTTATTAGAGCAGATAACGAAGAAATTGAGAAAATGCTCAAAATTTATTACAAATTGGATATGGATAATGTTGATCCTGAATATCTCGAAAATTTACGATTTTTTCGGGCAAAATTAGTGCCATTTAAAATTGAATTACCAAATGGGCAAGTCGAACCCGTGGAGATTCGCCTCAAGTTCCATCATTCCGGAATTATGGGGTTGGAATTTTCATTGAAACTGAAGGATATGGCTTTAACTCCAGAGATTATAAATGAGCTTCAATTGCTTCCCCGGGATGAATCAGAACTATCAGTTACCCTCTCCAGAGAATTATTGGAAGATTATGCAGAAATAAACCCAAAATTGAAGGATATATTGAAAAAGAATCCAGAAAAGGTAGCATTTAAACGAAAGATGACTTTTCACGAGATTGCATGGGCTTATTGGGCTACCCTCATTCGTATTATCACAAATGAGAAAGCATCAAATTCAAAAAAAGTACTGGATTCTCTTCGGTATGAGGTTTTTAACTTCGTTCCAATTCTGCTGTTCAATTTTCCAGAAATTCAAAATCCAAAGGAACTGCTCGAAAAACATAAACCTGAGCTTTTTACTATGCTTACCCAGGAAATCTATCTGAACGCAGATCAAATTCATCCCCGTTTGATTGAGGAAGAGTTCAGTGACGAGAAGAATCTAGCTGAACGAATTGATCATGCGATTTTCTTCAGTCTTGAAAGTTGTATGCTTCTCTACACGAAAGAAAGTAAAGCAATTTTGGAGGTAGTGGCGAAGAAACGAAAAATCCCAGTAACCGAATTATTAATGTTAGAAAAGTTAGAAATTATCCTTATACAAGAATTTTTACAACTCCAAAAATTCAATATGGAAATGTACGATTACCTTCTCTCGAAAAAACCGATTTCGGAAATGGAAACTGATGAGTTGGCACGTATGCGGGGGAGATTATCCCGGGCGGTTGAAGAATTTTATAATATAAAACTTTTTATTAAAACTAGTACGCTTAAACGATTTGATAAGGTTCGTTTAGACATTTTTGAACTCAATAAATGTTTAGAAGTTCTTGAAAAGAAGCTAGAATTTGTGGATGCAGCAGTATCGAGTATTCACAATAATTTGATGGAATTTTTGACCATCCTGCTAGGTATCCTTGTACAAATCGGCCCCATTATTGCACTCGCCATAGGTGAACAGAATCCGATACTTGCCGCGAGCATTGCTATTGGCGTCTTTGTGGGTATCTATTTCCTGTACAAACAGGTTTACAAACTTTGGTATAGACGAGGCAAGATTTAATTTCGTAAAAAGAAGTATCGTTAGAGGAAGATCTTACTATTCTTCCTCACTTGCAAGTTTTTCATCTGTTGAAGCGTGTACGTCTTCTGCACCGGCTTTTTTGCCGATCCAGCCACGCAATTTTGGCTTTTTCTTTTTTTCTTCATCACTCATAGACTTCTCACCATTTTTAGAATATATTACTTTATGTTTTCTCTTTTTTTACTACAATTTGATTTCATTTTAAATCTATTTTGTAATCATAATTTAAAAACCACGGTATAAAAAAAATGAGGATTGAATGATTTTTGACCAATTCTATGCACGCTGTGACCGCTGTTGTTCTTGAACGTTGATCTCTCTTCTAAGTCGGCTAGTACGCATTTGCTGAACATTCATTCGCTCTTCAGGGAAGATACTTTTGCCAATGATATAGAAATGTGCGAATTTATTCTCGTAAATGAGTGAGATACCAGCCCATATTAAATCTTGATCAGCAAACTCAATGATATCACCTAGACCAATCCCTTTCCGCTCCCGATACTGCATAGAGTACTTTTCAAAGCAGTGTAATGCACGATCATGAATTTCAGCTTCAGCCAAAGACTTTAAATTCTTGGCATCTCGTTGCCGCAAAAGGGCTTCCATGCTGTAGGAATTTAATATGTCATTCCAAAAAATCTTAAAGGCATTAGGATTGCCATAGAGTTCAATGGCAATTACCTGATTATTTATGAGCGTAATTGCGCCGGCCTGGTTTGAAATTAATTTAAATTGTTTGCTAATATCTTTGATCTTTACTTTCTGTGTCTCTTGCATGTCGATACCACTTCGTGTTGGAGCGGAAGCGGCACCTAGAGTCATTCTATCAGACATTGCTTCAAGGCTTCCCCAGACTTCGGACTGCATACTTTTCCTGCGATATGGTGCTCTCATTGCTTTAGCGGAGATCCCAATTGTCATTTTTTGTGGTGATGTCTTAAATTTCTTTGATGAACGTTCCGCGGCTGATCTATAAGCCCATCTGCTTTGTTCAATGCATTTTGATGGAATTGGTATTACAATTTCCGCGGATTCTCCTGCAGGAACAAGGATAGGCTCATAAATCGTGCGATCTTGTTTGCCACCTTGTACGACTTGCATATAGGGAATTAGTATTGGTTTAGTTCCCTTGTTAACTACTTGGAGATTGGCGACTTCTTCGCTTTCCCGTTCTTGAATAAATCCTATATCCGCTTCTTCGGCTTCTTTAATCGTAATAAAGTCAAGGATTTCATCTTTTAGAATTAAGGGGATTATTGTTAGATTTTTATGGATTTGAGGTTCATGAAATGTGACAAATTGAGTTAGATTATCAATAAAGTTTTCAATTTTTACTTTTGCTTCACTCACGGTTTTCACCTCCTCCTTCTTTTTCTTTTTGCTTTTTTCTCTTTTTTTGAGGTAGATCTGATTTTGGTTCGGTAAATGTACGAATTGTCTCTAGCGCACTCTTTCCATTCTCAGTTAATTCGTATCCTAATTTTGCCTGGTAAGTCCCATTCTTTTGTGGAGTTAATCGCCATCCTCTATATTGAGGACTGTGGGCTTCATCCGGTCTAATGGTTTTGGTTTGTTTCCGCACCAGTCCAGCAGTTTTCAAGCGTGAAATGCGAGTTGCAATTGTCGATTTAGGAATTTCAGTTTTTTTACTCTGTGAGACTTTGTATTTCAATTCAGGTAGACTTAAGCCTTCATCATCTAGGGGTTCGAGGATTGCGCGATTCTGTAATGCTTCGTATAATTGTTTTTCTTTTTTATTTTCTTCATCTTTTAAAAATGAGACCGATTTCTTAGACTTTTTTTTCATAGCGCCACTCTACCTCACTGGAGTATTGGTTCGAATTTTTCGACCCTATGATTCGAATAATAAAAACGATCTCTTAAAAAGATATGGGAATTTGGAGGGAGGTGGGAGGCGAGCCCTCTATAAAAAAAGGAGATTATAGGTGTTCCCAGGCGAGTTTTTTCAAAAATTCTTCCTCGAAGATGTGCTCTTTTTTATTCCATTGGATGAGATTGCTGAGATTTTCTTTAAATTTTTTGTAATTCTCCGGATCTTCGGGATCCTGATAAAAAACTAGGAGATATGCAGCTTCGGGAGGTAACAAATCGGTTTCGTATAATTTGCTAAACGATTTCTCAGTAATGGTTTTATCAATGACCCGTTCATAGATATAGCGTTGTACCTTTTTTATCACGTCGGGATACTCTTTATGGAGCAATTTATGCAATTCCCGATATTTTTTGGTGATGAACTTCCCAGATAAATCTTTGAACTCCGCCTCGATGGTGCCCGGTTGAATATTTTGGAGTAGTACCTCTTTTAAACGTGGGTCCTTAATTTCAATAAAATCGTTAAACCGTTTTTTCCGAACGAAAGTCCGAATGAACTCTTCGCGGATCTTTTGATGCACCGCTTTCCGAGAACAATTGAGGATGTTGTCAAACTGTTTTTCAGTTAATTCGCCCTTCTCCCAGAAATAGGCATACTCCTCCTGCAGATATTTTAAAATGGAGAGAAGGTCCTCCTGCCAAAAATTCTTTGATCCCAATCCATAAAGAATCAAAACACCCTTCTCAATAAACTGAAAAGAAAAAAGAGGAATAAAATTCCCCTCGATGATTACTTCTAATGTTTCTTTCTCCTGCGTTAGAAAATGCATATATTTCTTGATAGGGAGTTTTTTCTCTTTTCCATAATTGATCATGTGTGCATTAATATGTGCCAACAAGTTTTCCTGGCAATATACTGGAGTTACTTGGAATATATCATAAATTTCAGTTAATTTCTCCAAATAAATAGGATTAAAAGGAGGTATTAATATTAATATTCCCCCTTTTTTCACATAATCATACAAAACCTCCGCCTCTTCGATGGTATAACCTTTCCAGCGAAACTTCTTTTTGGTAGGAGGAAAGACGATTAATGCTTCTTGAAAATCCTCAGGATGGGTTATTTTATCAATGAGAAATAATTCTAAGTTTTCATTCTCTAAAATCTCGTCTGGCGCGTTTCTTAAATCACCAATCACATCGATATTGATCATCTTCTACCTCACTTTCCGCGTCATGGCACATAAATGATGATGTTGATATATACATTTATTCATTATAAAATTCATTGTAGTCTGAAATATAGAATGTGAGTTTATAAATTCAAAGAATATTCTACGAGTGAGAGAAATATATAAAGGATGCATAATTTTTGGCAGGAGATTCGCACGACTCTAGGAGTGCAGTCAAGCTAGCGTTTGAATTAATTGCAGATGATTGGAACCGTCTAAGAGAGAAGCCGTGGCCAGTTTTGCTTAACTTTTTAGAGAGAGAGAATAATTTAAAATACTTCCATGAAGATTTACTACTGGATCTCGGGTGTGGAAACGGTCGGCATTCAATCTTTTTTGCAGGGCACTCAACACAGGTTGTTGGAATAGACTTTTCTTTAAATTTACTAAAAATTGCGAAAGAAAAAAGTAAATCCCATAATGTCGACAATGTATCTTTTATTTTGGCGGATGTAAATGCATTACCATTTAAAAAGAATATATTTACGAATATCATTTACCTCTCTACACTCCATCACATTCCTACGATTGAAAAAAGACAGAAAAATTTAGCGCAAATTAAACAGATTCTAAAAAAGAGAGGGATCTGCCTCATTAGCGTGTGGAGAAAATGGCAGAAACGGTTCTTCTGGCATTTTTTTAAACAAATTTTTAAGTCAAGCAGTTCGCAAGAATTGGGTGATATAAAGATTCCCTGGAAAAAACAGAATGGGGTAATTGTTCAACGGTTTTATCATCTATTTTCGCACAGGGAACTGAAAAAGTTAGTTCAAAAGGTACAATTGCAAACTGTGTTAAGGAAGAATTTTGGAGGCCCCACTCACCAGGATAATATATTTATAATCCTCAGAAAGTTGGATGAGTGAAGTTACCGAGATATTTGTTTTTCAGCCAGTTAGGGTCCAGCTCCAGAATTTGGAGATGTTTTTAAATCGCCATGGCTGAACATATCTGATTTTACCAACAGCTACGCTGAGGTCCTTGATTACAAACTGGGAACTTTCCATAGCAACCATTTTTCCGTACTTCCCTTCTTGTATTAATTGCAAGAGATGAATCCCATAATTGATCGACATATAAGCGTCAAAAGCGCTGGTTGCGGTGGTGCGGGATAGATATCCAGTTTGTATTGCGCGAGTTCGTATGCCAAGTTTTTCTGCAATGTAATCGGCGACAATTTTTCCAACTCCGAGTTTATCTAGGCGAACGTGTCCAAATTCGTCTTTTGGTATCTCTTTTGATTCCTTTATGATAGTTTTTTCGAGTATTTCATCGGTGTAGCCTTCTGCAACACAAATAATAGTATACCTTTTACCACGGTTAATTCTATGTTTTACTATCTCAGTAACTGAATCAATATTAAATTCCATGTTGCGATATTCTTCAAGTTCCGGATAGAGATCTTTATCTTCAACTTTGGCGCGGTAAAGTTCTGGGATTAGGATTGCATGAGCGCCCCCAGCAGCGCCTCCTTCTAGCGCGATCCAGCCCGCCCGCCGTCCCATGGCTTCTACCACAATGACGCCATTGGTAGATTTTGCATCGTACATCAATGCTCGTATAAATTGTGCGACGGCATTGATCGCGGAATCAAACCCAAAACAATAATCAGTTCCCATAACATCGTTATCGATAGTCTTTGGTGCGCCCACAACATTTACGCCATGCTTGTGAAGCTCATTTGCAACAGCAAGTGTGTCATCGCCACCCAAGCATGCTAAGGCTTTTAAATCTAATTCTTCTACAACTTGTTTAGCCCTTTTGATCCCTCCTTCAATTTTCATTAAGTTTGTTCTAGAATTTCGTAAAATCGAGCCTGGACGATCGATGATTCCAGATACCCCCATTACGTTAATATTATTTATGGATGAAATGTGAGTTCTATTCGGGTCGAGTGCTTCGGGGACTAAAATAGAAAAATTTCGTTCTAAAACGCCTAAGTATCCATCATGAAACCCAATAACTCCTATATTATTTTCATACGCAGCATAGACAAAGGCTTGTATTGTTGCATTTAAACCGGGCGCTGGTCCGCCGGCGGTCAAGATACCAACATAATCATTGAGTTTGAAATTCATAATTTGTTTTGGTAGTTCAGACATTTCAGGCATTCCTTCCTATGAAAGACGTGAAAAATTGATCGATCTCACATTTATTGATTTTCCTATAAAAGAAGTTCTCCTAAATTTGAAAGCGACTGTACGTAAGTTAAAAAAAGGAAATGAACATAGGGATAATTAAATTTCCAAAGCAAATGGTGGTTTTTAAATGGGAAAAGAATTCGAGCCGCTTCCGGGATCTATGGTTTTTAATGCTCTAAAAGATGAGGCTCTAATAATTCTAGCGGTAAATCCGCGAATAAATATTGGAGTCTTAGATGGAATCTTTGCGGCAGCAAAATCATTGAATTCGGTAGTCATTTTTGAATTAGCTAAATCTGAATCCAATTTAGAGGGAGGGTATTCTGGATTAACTCCATCTAAGTTTGCAAAAAATGTGAAAACTGCTGCTGAGAAGGCAGATTATCCATGGTATGTCTTACATGCTGACCATTTAACAATAAAGAAAGATTCGCCCGAAGAAATCTCAGAAGTAAAGGAGCTTATCCTCGCTCAAATTAAAGCGGGCTTTTCTAGTTATGCAATTGACGGATCTTTTCTTTTTAATTTAGAGGGGAGAACGGAACTGGAACAACTTCAAAAAAATATTGATATTACAACAGAGATTGCCCATTTTATAAGAGAGGAGATGAAGGGGAAAGAATTCGGTTTGGAAGTCGAAGTGGGGGAAATAGGAAAGAAAGATCAAGAGGGTTTCGTCTTTACAACAGTGGCAGAAGCTAAAACCTTTATCGAAGCTTTAAAAAAGAATGATGTGTTTCCCCATTATTTGGCAATCGCAAATGGTTCAACACATGGTAATATCTTTAATAGTTCTGGTAAACCTATTGAACAAATCTCAATAAATATTCCCCAAACGATTGCGATAGCAGAGGCAATCAAGCCACTTAATGTTCGTCTTGCACAACATGGTATCACGGGCACTCCTCTCGAATTAATTGAAGAACATTTTCCAAGAGGGTTAATCCTTAAAGGAAATGTGGGAACGCATTGGATGAACATTGTTTGGGACGTTTTGAAAACATCTGAACCTGATCTCTATAATAAAATCTGGAACTGGACTATTGAAACTTTTAAACCAAAAAACGTTGGAAAACCTGACATTCAAATTTTCGGAAGAAATTCAAAGTATGCCGTTATAAATCATTTCGATGAAATATATCAGATCAGTAATGAAACCGTTAAGAAATTACAGGTAAAAGCTCAAGAAGAAGCAATTAAATTCATAAGGGCATTTAATACTCAAAATTCTGTAGATCTCATAAAGAAAACTCTTTAATTTCCTAAGTATTCTCCTTTTTTTATATTGTTTTTTTTTCCACTAAATCATTATATAAATTTAAATAAAGGGATAGACTGAATTGGTATGAGAAGAAAGATAGAATGGCTCTAATGAAATTGAAGAATTACATTGAAAAATTTAGGATTTGGGAAGAGAAATGGAAAAATTAAACATTCTGGATATTCTTTTAACTTATAAGAATGATTCGGATAAAATCGCAATCTTAGGGAAAGCTCTAGAGATGATACTTGATTACACAGATAAAATTGAAACTGCGATTCGCACACTGGACAAAAATATCCATACTATTGCAGCAGCTATAACTACAATAGATGGAGAAGTTAAGAGAATAAACGGGGAATTAGTCAATTTGACAAAATCAGTCACTTTAAATTTTTCTAGATTAGAAGATTCCGTTGATACTGTGACTAGAACTCCTGTTGCCCCCCAAGTTAGTGCACCTGCTACGACTCCTCAAGTTGCTGCATATTCTTCACCCCCTGCTAGGCAAAGAACTAGCATAGTTGAAGAAAGTTTGATGAAACCATCTCAAATTGGAAAATCTTTAGAAGCCTCACCCCTAGGATCATCACCATTAGGGGGAGGGATGAGTATCCGGAGCGCAATGATGGCTGAGATTAAACAACGTATAGGAGGAGGTACGCAAGCGAGTGGAGCTGCACCCCAAAAAAGTGAAATTGGTGGAGGCTATGTTCCTAAGATTCATCAACCAAGAGAAGCAAAAGCCATTAAAGGTGGATTAGTAAGTAAAATGAATAAGTTATTGGATTCCAAATTCCAAAAAATGGGAGGGGGAGCCCCTAGTGGTCCACCAGGTGCACCCCCAAGAGGTCCGCCATCTGCAAGAGCCCCTCCCTCAAAAAAAGACGATAAAAAAAAGAAGAAAAAGGGTAAGGGCAAAACTGACTCCCAATTAAGTGATCTTGAGAGAAAAATCCGTGAAAAATTAGGTTGATCCTTTTTTCAACGAATTTTAAATTCAACAATTTTTGATGAATTTTTTATATTTTTTATAGAAATCGAAACAGGTATTTTAAAAAAAGCCAGTTTGAAGAAGTTTGTTTTAAAAAAAGAGTGGATAATCTATTTATTTTTATAAAAAAGAATTATAATTAACAATGAGTAATTTTTACCAAATTATATCATGGATGGATAAAAATGGGAACGGCAAAGTCCTTTAAAAAAGTCCTTCGGGAATATGGGTTTTATTTGGTTAGAAATGGAAAAAGTGTGCAATTTATTAAACATGATGCCAAGTTAGGAGGAGTGTACGCTGATGTAAGCGAAGAAACAGTGATAAAAGTACAAGATGCAGGTTTTACAAGAACTTTTCATAATCGAAAGGAATTACACAAGTTTCTGAAAAATTTAGAACACAATTTGACCTTTGTTTCTCCGAGCATGGTACGTATTTTAGAACGAAACCAAATTAAAGATCTTTTAGAAAAGATTACTCCCCAGAACTAACTTTTTTTTTTTTAACGAATTTTTACAGGCTGACCGATAGCTTGACCTGGTAGCCCCTTTTTGAAAATTGCCCGAACTACTCCATTTTTCCCATGCAATGCAACAATTTTCCCCGTTAGAATTTTCCCAGCTGGTGAAGTCCATTCTACAACCCGTCCAATCAGCTGTGCAGCCTCTTGATATGTTATTTGAAAATTCAATAAAATATGCTTTGTATTTTGGGTATGCCGTCCTCTTCTATAATTTGCGATTACGCCAGTTTTTCCTTTAATGATACTGATTGCCAAAACAAACACGACCTGTCTGGTAGATCTTTTAAACTTTAAAACTAGACTATTCTTAAAAATCTTTTCTCACATGATTTATCATTTTTCATGAAAAAACTTCCACAAACTAAAAAATCCCCTAAACTCGATGACGTGTACTGGCAAGATTGACTACGTTGTAGGATGATAGATTATAGTTACGCCGAGAGAGGGAAAGATTTTAACCCGATTTGGTGACAGATTGTTTATTTTTATGCACATAGACTTTAAACCAAGGATCTCGTAATTTACCTTCGGGACGTTTAAGAAGCTCTTTAACCATATTCTTTTTCTTTTTATCCGGGAGGTAAGGGAGTTCTTGTTTGATACGCGCAAGGATTTCCACCTTTTCATCCAAGCGCGCCACCATCTAAGAAAGATGATAAGAAAAATAAAAAGAAAGACAAAGTTGACTCTCAACTCAGTGATCTCGAACAAAAAATTAAAGAAAAATTAGGGTAATTCATGTATTTAAATAGTCTTTATGTTTTTTGACATAAAATAAACTGACGAGTCCCTAACCACTTTATAACTGGAACATTTAGTAAAATAATTTTCTCCATAGCTTGTAAAAAGCGATAGAAAATTTTGCCAGATTCAGAAAAGCCCAACTTCTCGAGGAGAGAAAAGAACCTCCATGCGATGCGCAGCGGATTACTTACAAACCATAGTCTAGATGTGTGATGAATCACTGAAAATCCTGCTTTTCTGGCCCAATCCCTTAATACAGCAGGACGCAATCCTGGATGCCAACTAAGAGCCTCTTTCCAATAGTTATGAGCATATATCGCTTTATAAACTCGCCGATACCACTTCTTAGGATGTTTTAGATATTTAAAAAGACGGAGATATGTATGGGGAAAATAATGGATGGAGACACACGGTGTTGAAAGTGATAAATATCCCCCCTTCTTACAAATTCTATAAATTTCACGTAAATAAGATATAGGATGTTCTAAATGTTCCAGAATTTCACTACTAATTATAATATCTACGGAATTACTGGCAAATGGAACGTTCATCACATTATCTTTAATTAATGTCCATGGGAATTTTTTATGAAAATTCTTTTGAGCGATTTTTAAAGAAGGCTTATCCAGATCTATCCCAAAAAAAGCCTTAATTTTAGAATTAGGCAACGCATTAACATAGGGAATTTGACCGCAGCCCATATCCACTATAATCGAATCATCCAAATAAGGTTTAATTGATTGAACATGATAATCAGTGAATTTTACTCCATTCCATCGCGCGTAAAAATCTACATCACTTTTTATGAATTTCCCATAGAATTTACGCTCTTTTATCAGTTCATGAATATCCAATAATTTACCAGCAGGTCTAAGATCCACCCCCTCTTCGCTTTCCATGATAACTATTCCATTTTGAATTGGATAGTCCTGTCCGCAGTTATTGCAATGGTATTGATTAGTCTGCTTTTGTAAAATATTATGACATTGTTTACAATTAATCATCTATGGCAGAATCCTTTTTTTCACTTGAGATAATTAGGAGAATCATAAAATACTTTTGAATTCTACAACTCTCTTCTTTTTAATTTATAAGAACTGATTTCAGAAATAAATATTTTTCACTTTTTTTTAAAAGTTAATTCACTTTTGAAGAATTTTGGTAAAAACCAAAAAAATTTCCTCGAAGCTCAATAACGTGTACTGGCAAGATTGACTACGTTGTAGGATGATAGATTATAGTTACGCCGAGAGAGGGAAAGATTTTAACCCGATTTGGTGACATATTGTTTATTTTTATGCACATAGACTTTAAACCAAGTCTCTCGTAATTTACCTTCGGGACGTTTAAGAAGCTCTTTAACAATATTCTTTTTCTTTTTATCCGGGAGGTAAGGGAGTTCTTGTTTGATACGCGCAAGGATTTCCGCCTTTTCATCTTTCTTGGAAGTTTTCTTTTTCTTTTTATCCGTTTTTATTTCAGGTTCAGATGGGATAAATGTTTCCACACCCTGAATTAGGGGTTCTTCCATCGAATCCAAGATCTCAACGTCATCAACTGGATTTATAGAAGGAACTTCAGGGCCATCCACGGGGAATGCCATGGGTGGTGGCGTAGTTGTTGTGAAGGGTGCTGCGGAGGGAACTGTAGGCAATGGGGCTGCAGCGGGGGGCGCACGTGGCGGAGATGGAACGGCGACGGGCGGTCCAACTGGAGCTGCGCTTGTGGGTGCCATTGAGGGTGCCCGTGGCGGAGATGGAACGGCGACGGGCGGTCCAACTGGAGCTGCGCTTGTGGGTGCCATTGGGGGTGCTCGTGGCGAGGAAGGGACTGCTATCGGAGGATTTATTGGAGGTGCACTAGGTGGAGCTGATGTTGCAGATGGTGGTCCCATTGATGACACTCTAGGGGGAGGTGCAACTTTTATTGGCGGAGGAGAAGTGGAGACGAGTTCGGGAGCACCTTCACCCTTGAACTTGGCTAGGCGAGCTAGAATTTCCTCACCTTCCTCCATTAATGATTTCGGTGGAGCACCTACTGCTTGAGGGACCGCTGCGATGATTTCAGCTTCTGGCGCACCACCAGAAGTTGTCAGATTATAGGGGCCAACCAGAAGTTGTTGTATAAAAGCATTAATCTCGTCCTGAGAAGCGCTCAGATCAGCTTTTACTTCCTGCCCTAATTGCCGACGTATATTATTCGCGCGCTCTTTAAATTCATCAGAAATTCCCAATTCGCCTAACTTTTCAGAAATTGCAGCGATTTGGTCAAAAGTTTCGATAACTTCGATGAAGTTCTCTCTTTTAAGCAGCTTTTCAACGTCTTTAAATAATTTATCGCGTTGAGCTTTTAATTCTTTCTTCTCTTTTGGTGAAATATATTTAAAAAAAAGTACCGAACTGAGGTATGCTATGATAAATAAACTTAGAAAGATTAAACACTCTTGAATCAAGTCAGTTCCGCCTAATACACCGTTAAGTTTATAATATTTCTATCAAAACCATCTTTTAAATTTTTGTCCAAGAATTGGGATCGATATAGCTCTTTATTTAACTTTTTCAGAAACCAATAAAAGGAATCTTTTTATTTCAACTGAATTTGAATATCCTTGGAGAAAAAAAAATGGTCAAAAATCGCAAAAAAACATTCATTTGTACTCTTTGTGGGAAGGAATTCCCGAAAAAACAGAATTCACGCATTAAACTCCTGCGGCGACTCCCTAAAGGAGAAGATGTCTCTTGGATATGTGCAAAATGTGCTAAAGAGAAAGTTCAGATTGTCTCATAAAAGGTAAATAAGGATTTCATTTTTTAAAAAAAAGGAATTTGTTTAGAAATTATGCAAATACGTTCCTTTCTTTATTCTTTTAACTTTTTACTGATTTGCATATCTCTTTTGAGCATATCTCGGATGGCGACTCGAATTACTTCACTTCGACAGGGATAGAATCCATTTTCTACCATATTTTCAATGGCTTTTAAATACATTATAGGGAGATGAACTGGACATACAATCATTTTCACTACCTCGACCGAGTAAAAGAGTTTTAATCTTTTACTACTTTCATGTCTAAATTGATTTTCTACAGTTTTTAGTGTGTATATTCCCAAGAGAATACCCCACTTTCAATGTAAAATTAATAAAAAGACAATTATCATATTATGGTAGATTTAGAATTGATAAATACACAATTATAGACAATTTAATTATGGATAATATGGTGGTAATCCATGAGTAAAGTAATGACAGTCAGGGTGAGGATGACGGATGGAAGTGAGGAACGGTTTCTAGTTCCAAAAATTGCAAAAATACGAGAGGTAAAACAGTTAATCGAGCAGAAAAGGAAAATTCCAACAGATCGGCAGCGGTTAGTTTATGGTGGTAAAGTTTTAGATGATTCTAATTCTCTAAAAGCGTTGGGATTTCAGAATGAGGGAGTTATTTTCTGTGTTGTTAGATCGATTGCGGGGTAATTTTTTTGGATGAGGATCGTTATGATCGTCAGCAGCGAATCTGGGGGGAGAAGGGTCAAACGCGCCTTTCAGAAGCTCGAATATTAATTGCAGGGGCAGGGGGCGTTGGGTCGGAAATTATCAAGAATTTAGCGCTTCTAGGTATTGGCACCCTTATAATTATTGATATGGATCTCATTGAACTCTCGAATTTGAATAGGCAGTTGCTCTTTCGAAAGGCGGATATTGGCAAATATAAGGCAGAGGTCGCGGCGAAAATGGCCCAAGATTTTAACGAAGAGGTTAAGGTCCAATTCTTCAATAAAAAGATGCAAGACGTACCAATTGAGATTTATAAGGATGCAGATCTGTTTATTTCCGCACTGGATAATATCCCCGCAAGAATCTTTTTAAATCAGAAGGCAGTCCTCTTGAAGAAGCCCATGATTGATGGGGGTTCAGAAGGTTTTTATGGGCATGTGCAAGTTTTTTTGCCACAGATATCACCTTGCCTCTTATGTCATGATATTTGGTCAAGATCAGAGGAGAAATTCAAGTGCACATATGCAGTCCATCCCAGAACACCTCTGGATTGTGTTCTTGAGGGGCGAGATAAGTTTTATCTCGAGTTTCATCGACTCCCTGACTCTGAAAATAAGGAAGATTTAGATAAAGTCTACGATTATGCAGTTGCACACGCCAAGAAATACGCTATCAGCGGAGTATCTCTGAATACCGTAAAAGACTTTGTGAAGGGGACAGTTGCAGCTCTGGTTACAACCAATGCAGTTATTGGAGCAATAATGACGACCGAATGCCTCAAGATCCTATTAAAGGGTGTTTCAGTCGAAGACATCGAGTTAAGCCCTTTGAGTTATTATCAATTTAATGGGTTAACCGAAGCAGGTTGGTCGATCCCTCTTGAAAGAAATGAGAAATGTCCAGTATGTGGTATTAAACAATTGGACATTCAAATTCCTCCTACAATTCCCTTACTGCAGTTTATTCAACAATTAGAAAAACAACTGACCTTCGAATTAAAGGCACCACTCCTCTTGAAAGAAGGGGTTATTCTCTATCGAGATGCGTCTGCTCTGAAGGGGAAACCGATTCCACAAAGCGAATTAGATAGGCTTAAGGGGAATGAGGTTAAATCAGTGAATGAATTTTTTAATAATAGTGAATCTCTATTCTTACAAGATGAATTACTAGGTATTGAACTCTGGATCAATGTAAAATTCATGAATCAAAATCAGGGTGGTTTGGTGTAATTGGCGGAGTCGCGTTTAGCTGCCGAATTTAAAAAGATCGAAAAAGAATTACCATTTTTTGCGCCAGTTGAGGGCGATTTACGACATTATCGTGGCTGGATTGTAGGACCTTCTAACTCACCTTATAAAGATCGCTTCTTTCAACTGGAGATCAGATTACCCCAAGATTATCCATTTGAACCCCCGATTGTTCGCTTTTTGACCCCCGTCTGGCATCCTAACATCGCACCTGCCACGGGGGAGATCTGTAATGATATCCTAAAGATCTCAGGAGAAAGTAAATACACCTGGTCTCCTGGATCTGACATTGTTTCCGTAGTTATGAATATAATCGCCATGCTCGGAGGCGTTTTCAACATTCAAAGTCCATTAAATGATGTAGCAGCAAACGACTTTCTTAAATCAAAAGGTATATTTGATAAAAAAGCAAGTCATTGGGCCCAAGATTATGGAAAAGAGGCGCCCTTTTTATGAAATAGTGAGAGTTGTTGTTAGAGTGGAAACTGTAATAGTGCATAAAGGAGCATTAAAAAAAATCAAGAAGATTTCGAAAGCTCGATATGAGAAAGAGGAAAAAGAGGTTATTGGATTTCTCATCGGATATTTTCATGAAGATTCCATTGAAGTCAAGGATATTGTCATCCCCGAACAGAAAGCGACTTCGACGTATGTTGAAGTGGAAGAAGAGGTATCTCTTGTTAATGCTCTAATTAAATCCAACAAAAAAGGAACTAATAAGGTTTGGTGCGTTGGATATTTCCACAGTCACCCTGGGTACAGAGCGTTTCTTTCGGCGACGGATATAGAAACTCAAATAATTTGGCAGAGAGTTAATCCTAGAAATATTGCACTTGTTTATGACCCAGTCAATGAAGAAGCAAAAGCATTCAGGATTGATGAGGAGGGGGATTCTTTTAAGGAAATTGAACTTTCAATAAAAATAAGAAATATTTAATTTTACTAACAGAATAATTATGAAAATATCTTTTTTAATTTATACTGCTAATAAAAATGATTTTCGCATCAATTCAGGTTCTTTATAAATAGGTGTGTCCTAATACCTTTTTTTAAATCCCAAGATCTGTGAATGAATAGTATCTATGTGTCCTAGACCTTTGTATTTTGAGTTTATATGCTCAATTTCATAAAGTATACATGTTAAGGTGATAGTTTTGAAGTTAAAATTTTTAAAATCTAACATATTTCCAACATTTATCCTTTATTAGAAAGTAATTAAGAAATTAGCACAAGTAATTCCAGTATTTTTGGAAGTAAATATCAGTCGAAAATGGAGGTTTTAGTGTCATGGTTGAAAATACTGAATATCCTGATGATAATGAGTATCCTGAAGAGCCAGATAAAGGGGATGACGCCCCGAATCCCTATGAGGACGAGCTGGAACCTGATGAGCGAGATTCGGACTATAATCCTAATAAGGAGCTTTTAAAGCCAGAGGAGCGAAAAAATTGATTGATGAATTATAAAAAAAGAGGAGATAAGAGTTTTTTAAATCAGATTGTAACTGAAACAGTTAATCTTCTAGTCGATGAATGAAATTAATTAGGTCGAACATCTGTTTTTCAATTTCAGGTCTTTTGTGTGTTTTTATATGGAAATCCAAAGTATCCTTCCTGCGTTTTATTTCGTATTCCTTAATAGCGGTCATCGTACAACATCTCACATTTTTTTGACACAAGTAGTGAGTGCTACGGACATTGAAACACAGGAGAATTGGCAAAAGGTGAATCCCAGAAATATCGCGTTAGTGTATGATCCCGTGCATGATGAAGTGAAGGCGTTTAGAATAAAAAGAGAGGAAGATACGTTTAAGGAAGTTGATATCCCAGTTAAAATTCAGAATTAGAGGGGTAGTGGGAAAACTTCTGGAACCAGATGACTGAACCCATATTTGTTAAACTGAAATATCATCTTAGTTTTCTTGCAATGGGCGTAATGGGTTGTTTCGATATGATCACAGTAAGCCTTTTGTTCCCAGTCCTTCAAGATATCACGCACAATTTTGTGAATGATTCTAAATTGTGTTTTGGGCGCTCCTAGCTTCTTCATCATCACTTTTGTGGTACTTGAGGAGGTGAAAACATCGCTATTCCATTTCAGATTCGTATCAGAAATATAATCTTTCATTAAAGATTCAATATTATTAACCAGTTCTGTTTTTTTGGTGGGGGGCACATCCATCACACTCTTCACGGATTATATAATATATGGTTTCGAGGATATATATACCCTGCCCTCTAATTCCCTTTTAAAGAAATATGATTCAGAGAACTCTTATTCAGTTGATATTTTTAACTTAAAGGTGCTGGTGTTGCCACATTTAAAGCACTCGGGAGCTTTTTTTCGGTGATACCATTTCTCTAAGTGTTCCGTGCATGCAATAGCTCCGCAATTTGAACATTCCCAAATCTCATCATTTAGAGGATCCAAAAGTTCATGCATTATTTCACACTTAAAGACCTTCTGCTCTTCACTCAAATTGTTTAATTTATCATAGACTTTTTCTTTTGTAGTATTCCAATCGCGTAAAAGAATCATCAGGTGAGGTGTTTTTAGGTCGAAAGGTAAGAGATCAATCCAATCCTTTATTTCATTGTCAATGCGATTGATTTTCCAAACGGTTTTTGAAAATAAAATGTTTAAGGGGGTGAGCTTTTCGCTGGGGTCGGTTATGGTATCGGGCTTTTTGTATTTATTAATCTCAACAACAGATTCAGAGAAAAACTTGGCTGAACTGCCTTTAATTAATCGGAAGAGGCGATAGATGGGTTGGACAAATTCATCAAGCTTGAGATTTATCGCCTCTAATTCAGAAGGAAGAGCTTGAATGAATTCCTTCCATTTATCATATAACTCCTGAATTGAAAACTCCTTATGAGCCTGGTAAAATTCTTCGATTTTTCGCTCATCGTTTTCTAAGAGGGAATTGAAATAAGTGAATTTCTCTTCAATAAATGAGTTTACATTTAAGATTTCGGCCTCTTCAGAGCTGATATAACGCAGTACGTCTTCATATATTACACTTTCGAGCTTTTTTAATCGTTTTTGTAGTGTATCATAATTCCATTTTATGAAATTTTGAGCAAAGCTTATCGAGCTCATGAGTTCCGCACGGAATTTTTCGATCTTCAGATCGAATTCATTTTTAACAGAAAAATACTGCTCTTTTTTAGTTTTTAGTAGATACTTATAGCCTCTATCTTTTGGTAGGGGTAACTTTTGGCTCCAATTTTCTGCATTTTTAATCCATTCATCGGTTTCTTTGAAAAGGGTCTCTAAGGCATCAATATTTTTTTCGATTACCTTAACTTTCCTTTCAATGAGAAGTTGATCGATTTCTTGTGCAAATTTTTCATATTTTTGTTGAAATTTGTTGATATTTTTGGCGAGGATCTCATCAAACGCAGCGAGAGGGAATTCCACTACTTGAGTGGTTTTCACTTGTTCTATATAAATAGGATATTTATTAAACAAAATCCCATGCAGGGTATCTAACGATATCTTCGTATTAGCAACTTTTTTATGAAAACTAGTTATTTCATTGGATAATTTATCCTCTGGATTAATGACATCATACTTTTTGTAAATATAATCCAATTTTGCAGTAAAGTCGCCTTCAATTCTTTTAATCGCAGCAGATAACTGTGTCAATCCGAGGTATTCCTTCAGAGTTTGGTATCTATGTTTATCTGTCATCTGTTTTTTCATTTCTCTTGGAACCCACTCAAATTCCAAAAGATTATCTATTTTCAACTCAATGGTATTGATATCACTCAAAACAATTTCAACATCGGACAATCGAATGTCAAAAAACATCTTAAACGCTTCTTTCTCGTTTAAAAATTGCAGTTCCTGTTTCCGTCGTTTTCGTTTTGAATACAGAATACGCCCCGAATACGTTGAAATCCCTATCACCGTTCCAATACTCACTAGTATTATGATTAAATTGATGGGGTTGAATTGAACTACAAATTCTGTAATATCTGACTGGAAAATGTTCCCTTCATGATCAATAGCAATGATCTGATAATACACGCTTGCACCAGTAGGCTGTGTTTCAATAATCCCCCAACCATTGGTGGTTATATTGAGAAGATCCCAATCAAT
>JAEOSY010000057.1 GCA_016840125.1 Candidatus Helarchaeota archaeon
AGTCAGCGTAATATCTTTAAGTAGGTAGCGCCTATCTATAGTATAGAACCAATAGAATTAAAGTCCACAGGTTTCAAGAGCAATGCCTTTAAGTAGGCAATGCCTAGATTTATTATAGAACCAGAGATTCAAATTCTAGATGATTATGGCTATTAAGGAGACTTAAATGACTGAAGCAGCCCCTAAAATTCCAACACCTCCAACCGAAACAGAGAAAATTATCATTCCTATGGAGGACGAGGAAAAACAAGACCTCAAACGATTAATTTTAACGATCATGGGCTATTGTAGCTTAGTTTTCATCGTTTTATCTCTATTTTTTCCATTCTGGCAATGGAATAATCTCGTTGAGTACAATTATGTTTCCTTGTGGCAAGCAACTAGTTCAGGCATCCCATATGATTACTGGACTGTCTTTTTCACGTTTATTGGTGACCTCATTGCCATGATACCTTTTACTTATCCGTTTGATTCAATAATCATTTCAATCGTTGGAATAAATTTTGAATTAGTGTTCATCCTTTTATTAATTAGGTATTTTTTGAGAAGAAAATTTCCTAAAGGCGGGTGGTTCTGGACGTGTATACTTTTTGGAGCTATGTACGGGGTTGGTTTTCCGGCTCTTATTGGTTTTAGCTTTAGTTTCACGCCCCCTAATATTTACACGCCGCTCTATGGTCCAACATGGGGATTAGCCTTTGGATGGTGGGCACTCTTTATTGGAAGTATAATTGCAATAATCCGTAAAAAATGGTTACAGAAAATAGAGCGTGAAGAAAAAGAAGAAGAAGAATCCGAGGGTTTGACCTTTAAAACTTAGCTTAATTCCAGCATTTTTTGGATGCCAATCCTCGCCTTATCCGCGATATGCTCTGGAACCTTAATGATATTTCCTTTCGGACGAGATATAAGTATTTTTTTTATTTTTTCTAATGTATGTAACTTCATAGTTCGGCAAATTCCACTTGTGTGAGCGAAATGAAATCGTTTCTGCCCATCTACTTCTTTTTGAAGCATGAACCTTAGCCCCTCTTCTGTCGCGATTATGAAGTCAGTTGCATCTGAGTTTTTGACATATTTGATAATTCCGGAAGTAGAACCTACATGGTCCGCCATTTGTTGCACTTCTGGATTACATTCGGGATGGGCAGTAACTTTTGCTGTGGGGTATTTGTCTTTTAGTGCCTGAATATCTAGGGGGGAAAATTTTCGATGAACGTAGCAATACCCATCTTCTGGAATCGGGATAATGTCCAAACCCGTTTTCCAGTTAACATGCCAACCCAAATTCCAATCGGGTCCAAAGAGAATCGATTTTGAATTTAAACTTTGACAAATTTTGACTGCATTTGCAGAAGTGCACATGATATCAGCTTCAGCTTTTGCCTCGGCTAAAGTATTTACATACAGAACAACTGGCAACTGATATTTCTTTTTCATAGCCGCAACTAATGACGCAGGGCACATTTGTGCCATGGGGCAGGTCGCTTTTATATCCGGGATATACACTGTTTTTTGGGGGTTAAGGATCGCGGCTGTTTCGGCCATAAAATTAACGCCAGCAAAAATTATCGTCTCTGACTTCGCCTCCTTCTGAGCAATCCGTGAGAGCCCCAGACTATCTCCTAGGGCATCAGCAATCGCCTGTATTTCTGGACGCTGATAATAATGGGCCATGAGGAAAATATCGTCCCTTTCCTTTAACTTAAGAATTTCATCTTGGAGTTTTCGAATCGGTTTTGAAAAATTAAACCCCATTTTTCTGCCTCGTAACAACTATTGGTCCTTAAAACAAACCTGCCAATCGCTAAGAAACCCAAATTTGTCAGGACATACCTCTTGAATATAAACGGGACGAACTTCCATACAAATTGTACAAATTTCTTTTAAAATTCCTTCAGTGGTAATTTCAGAGTCTACGAGTTTTTTTACTAAGGTGAGAATATAATCATAGGTCGCTCTCGTTTTATTTTTAATGATAGCGACTGCTTTTCCTCCCCGTTCCCCATGTAAATAATAGGAAACACTAGGCTGGGTAATTCCTAATAATTGAGATATTTCCTTCTGCTGTATTTTGTAGGTTTGGCGAAGCTCCCTTACCATAATAGCTCTTATTGCAGGTAAAATATTCTTTACTAAAATTTCACATGGAAACTGCATTATTTTCAACCTAAACTCAAAATTGTAATTACTCATCTAATTAATACTGTTATAAATTTTATTTCTCATATTCATCGTGAGCTTCCATGAAATCTGAATTTTACGGTGCACTTTCCAAAATTTTTATAATAGAAAAACGTTAGATTAAATATACGTAAAAAATTTGGAGTTTGATAGAAAAAGTGGACAATATTTGCCCGAAATGTTCTTTACCCAAGGAGCTCTGTATTTGTGAGCAAATCTCGAAAGAAGAAACAGTCATAAAAGTAAAAATTCAGAAAAGACGGTATGGTCGAAAAGTTACCGTAATCGAGGGGCTTGATCCCGCTGAGATAGATCTCCCAGACCTTCTCACGAAGCTTAAAAGTGCTAATGCATGTGGAGGGACTGTAAAACGGAAACAATTAGAACTACAAGGAGATCATCGCCGTAAAGTCCGTAAGTTATTAATCAAGTGGGGCTTCCCCGAAGAGAATATAGTTATTCAGTAATTATAATTCGATGATGGCTCTCATCCACAAGCTCAATCAAATCAAATACTATTTTTTCGTTCTCAGGTAATCCGATGACGATATTAATTGTTGATGCCCTAGGGGCGGAACGTGGCTTTCGCCGTTTCACACGCGATGTCATAGGTTCTGGACCGCGGACTGTTGCTGGGATTTTCGAAAACTTCAATATTAAATCTAAAATTATGACTGCGGAGCAATTTCTGCACAAAAATAAGGAGCAAATTACGGCTGAGCATTTATTAGTTAGTGCCATGACAATGGATTTTCCAGCAGTGAAGCAAATACTTCAGAAATGGAATAATCTTCGAGAGGGTACTCAAAAGAAATCCATAAGAATCTTAGGAGGACCAATTACAGCCGCAAAATCTAACATTATGTTGAACCTGGATTTTGATATTGGTATTATTGGAGAGGCAGAAGGAACTTTATCGGAACTCATTAAGAAGGATATTTTTCACGGTGCAATGAATCTCGCTGCGATAGAATCCATAAAGGGGCTTATGTTACAGTCAAAAATCGGGATTGTTGAAACAGGTTCTCGCCAATATCTAACCACTGCAGAATTAAACTCTTTTAAACCGTCCACAGAACGGATACAAGATTATCCATTTTATCGGGCTGCACGTATTTTTGTTGAATGTGTTCGGGGATGTTCAAATTTTCTGCGACCTAAGCTGCAATTACCAGATGGGAAAGTCTGTAACAATTGTGGCACTTGTTCGGCAGCTGAGCTAGGATATAGAATTGATTGTCCAATCGCTATTCCCCCAGGATGTGGATATTGTGCAGTACCCTCAGTTTATGGGCCTCCAAGGAGCCGTTCTGTTAAAAATATCACAACTGAGATGGAAAGGCTTATCGAGCTCGGGGCATCTCGCTTCAATCTCGGTGCAAGTGACTTTCTAGATTATCAGCGAGAAGAGCGAGTAGCTCCAAAGCCATTAACAGATCCAAGATTTCCCCCACCAAATTATTCTGAAATTGAAGAACTACTGTCGAAAATCGCTGATCTCATTTCAGGTACGGATATTCATGTATTCATCGAAAACATTAAGGCATCTCTTTTTACCGAGCAGGCTGCGTCTTTAATTTCAAAGTATCTTCCAAATACTATTCTCTCAATGGGAGCTGAGACTGGATCTAAAGTCCATGCAAACCAGCTAGGACGCAGCTCCACACCTAAAGAAGTGTTGAGAGCTATTCAAATAGCAAAGAGGTATGATCTGCGAATTTATACTTATTTTATTCATGGATTACCAGGACAAACGCTCCAGACGGCTATTGAAACGCGACGCTTCATGAGAAAATTGGCGCGAGAAGGTATTAATAAAATTACAGTTTATAAATTCAAACCGCTTCCTATGTCTGCATTTGAAGGGGTTCCAGAGCCACCCTCGGCGAGCCATAACAAAGCCAGCAAAATAGTGGCTGATGCTGCGATTGAAATCAATCGAGAAAAGAAAAGGGAATTAATTGGTACCATCGAACGGGTAATTGTGAGTGAACTCTCAAAAAGGGATAAAACAAAGGCAATTGGTTACCCACTACGAGGCGGACCGACAATTCTCATTGAAGATGCCGCGGATGTTCTTTCAAAAATTGTCCAAGTAAAAATAAATAGAGTTCTCTCCGATAAATTAGTAGGGGGAATTATCCTCTCGAGATGAGTTTTTATGTTTTTAGAAGGCACCCTTTATATTTTCCTCATCTATCTGGTGATTCTTGTAGCAGTTATCATTTTTCCTGTAGTATTTAAGAATAAATTTGATGCACTTGTTAATTATTTTAATCGAAAAGAGTTCCAATCCCGCAATTTATCCTATTTACTCTTGATTCTAGGTATAGGATTAATAATAAGTTCAAGTTTTGTGATAAGTCTCTTTAATCGCCACCTGTTTGATATACTCGAGGGGTGGTGGGGTTTTCATTTCTTCGCGACTTTTGCTTTTACACTTCTTCCGATTGGGATCGGGTTAGTGTGTGCTTATGGGTTTATTCGTAACACGAATTCAGTCCCTCAAGGTACCTTTTTCCTCTTTCTTCTCTGCTTTTTTTGTTTTGGATTTGCAGCAACAAATCTCCATGATGTTTTATGGTGTGGAACGAGGACTGGGTGGTTCGCTTTTGATGTATCCGCAGGATATGATTTAGACCTGTGGATAAATCTCTTCCAATCACCCAGTGATGATTACCGGATTTTTGGGTTCTATATGGGAGTTCAAGTTGTGATATTCTGTGTCTACGCCCTCGTGAATCTGTGGCGATATTTAGGGAGGTTACCTGTGTCAGCTCGCCGGTTACAAATAAAAATAGGTTTTATCACATCCATAATAATCGGATGTTACGGAGTCTCAATTTATATTTTTGATTATCCTAAAATCTTTGGTCCTATCCCTACATTTATTACTGTTTGGATTATGATACCTCTCCTCGCTTTCCCATCATATCTAACCGGAAAATATTTTAACCAACTGAATCAAATTCATCTAAAAACAATTCAAAACCAGTAAGTTTTTAATTCCTTTTTGAATTTAGTTTATCACTATTTAGTTTGAAATTTGGAGTTGATTATAGATTGGCACCATACAGATGCGGTAGATGCGGGAAAGAAGTTACAACGAAAGGTTTAGAATCCCTGCCAGGTGTTAAATGCCCCCATTGCGGATTTCGGATTCTCTATAAGCAAAGACCGCCAATTGTACAAAAACTGAAGGCCCGTTAAATCTATACTTAAAAAATACTTGTTTTTTTCAGCCCAATTTAGCCTGATTCGTAATTTTTACAGAAAAATCCCGAAATTCATTTATCGAAAGAATTACATACAATTCAATTTAATTATGAATCTATGACAATGGCAATTCGCTTTCAAGTTCTCCCGGAAGAGCTTGAAAATCGCGTGA
>JAEOSY010000547.1 GCA_016840125.1 Candidatus Helarchaeota archaeon
CCAAGAGGTTTCTCTTGAGGTTAGTCGTTGGGTCTGGAGACCGGAAGGGAGTTACCCCATACTGCTTGAAGAGGTCATAGAGCTGCGCCCACTGATAGTAGGGACTACTTGGTTTCAAACGAGGTTTTACAATGCCCCCGACTTGTGCAAGTAACCGCTTATAGCAGGCTGGAAGGGATTCCTTGAACCCTAAGCCCCTTCGAGCTATCACATAGCTTGCCAGAATGTGATCTGACAAGTTCAATGACCAGGAATACTTCAACGCCCCGATAATCGTGGTGTAGGCGGGATGCACCTTGCGCACCGCGATCCCGTGCCGGATACATTTGCGTTCCAGCAAGGGGAGCATCGAAGTCTTGAATTGATTGAGTTTGCGATTCCGTTTTTTGTTATAGGAGAAGGACTGATTGAAGGATAAATCTTCGATCACCAGCCCTTTGCCTTTATTCAGACAATAATTAATGATCTTATCGAGCTTAAAGCTCGCGTAATCATCCCGCCGGCCCTTGCGGTAGGAATGCAAGTTCCGAAACGGGATTTGCTGATAACTTAAGAAATTCCCCGCCCCATCAACATGGACGAGGGTGATGAAATTATAGTTAAAGTCCAGCCCAATCGCCCCCTGCTGAAATCCAATTTGTATCTGGGATTCTGGAACCTCATAGGACACGTGGGCGTAGTACCGTACCTCCCCTTTCACCAATCGCCGTTTCACGACCACGGTGTACTTCTCTAGGTGAAGGAGTTGGAGGAAGATCGCCCTTTGGTCAGGATTCAAGGAGATCGGTACGCAGAGGCGTTTCGGTATCCGCCCGCGTGCCTTGTGGAAGGTGGATACCCGCAGCTCCTCGGTGGGTAAGAGCTTCAAATTATTATTTTGGACTCTATGTTGCGCCTTCCCATCACAGCGAAACGACGCGTCTCGGCGAATCAGAAATTCCTCGCGGGAGATATGCCCCCGAACGCGCCGCCGAAACTCCCGTTTCGTGCCGAAGACGATAGGTTTCAAAGTCAAGTGCGCCAACCGATTTTGGAGGGATGACCGGAGGGAAAATAACCCTGACAGGCTCCGGTCTTTGGGATCTTTCGCTTTATTGGTTTCAATCTGCTGTTCCACGACTTCGAGTTTGTCTGTCAGATAATCTGCTCGCTTCTTCAGCCACGTCTCCTGCTGGGCGAGTCGCGTCTTGTTCTCGGTTAGGATGGTATTGACGTAGGGGTTGTTCTGGCAAATGCCCATTAAGGCACGTTGCATCGCTTTTTGCGACGCTCCCGTGAAGAGTAAGTTGTACCCCTTCCGCTTCATTCGATTATAGACCACAAAAATTTCGTCAAGCTGGGGGATTTGGGATTTCGATGGCTGCAAGCGAAAGCGCGTCGTGGTCAGCATGGTCCTCGTCCCATTCTCTAGAAGCGAGTTCTTGAAAGAATTTAAGAGATGGTGGCATATAAACATTTGTTTGGGATAATGCGCAAATCATCCAAATGCGCAAATTGAGGTAAGGCGTGAAACTTTGCTAGACACTTGAATTCCCTTATTTAAAAATGGATTTCTCACCCCCAGCTCTGGGATTTAAGAAACGGATGCTTCTTCTTTATAGGAAAGAGTCCGAAATCGTCGAAGAATCGTCCGAAAAAGAGTGGAGAAAATCAGATTTTTATAGAATTTTATAACTTTTGATAGAATTTTGACTAACAGTTGGAACAATATTACTCGTTACTGGGATCTTTTGAACTGTCATCCGCTTCTGCAATTTTCTTCATTATCTTTTTAATCCAATCCATCTTGTTTCTTATTGTATTCTTATCATTAACAATAAAGATAGAATTGTAACGATTCCATATGTTAACATTAAATAAAGTAAATCCCTTGATTCGAGACTGGTTTGGATTGATTGATCAGGCCAGAAGAACTCCTGAAGGAGCTATTGTTCCTTCTTTTTTAGAAATTGTTAATCAAATTTCCTCCGAATTAACTGAAATTCTGAAAAATGAAATAGGATTCGAAGAAATAACGTTAATATTCGTCGGAATCTCTATAATCTCTTACCTCAACGAGAGGTACGCTATTGAAAAAGTCATGATGTTCGCTAAAGGACGTTGCCGTGTTTCGCTATCCAGTCCTGCTGAACTGAGTTCTCAGCTAATCACTACCTTTTCAGAACGGCTTGAAGCGGCTTCTATAACTGAATGGATAAAAGCCATGGGAACTTCGATGCTAAATCTTTTGAACAAAGATCTACAAGGAGCCCGAGATACCTGTTTAGCTTTGAAACAAATCTTTAAAGAAAAATTTGAGAATCAAAATTTAACACTCATAGAGGGCATTTTATTCTGCTTTCTAAAAAATGATCTCATCCCATTAATTCAAAAAAATCTAAATCATTATCAAGCTGAGTTTGCCGATGACCCAATCTTCCTTTATTTCTCTATTTTAAAAAATGTGATGAATGAAATTCAAGATTTCCAACATCAGAAGAAATCCGGTCTTCAAGGTCTTAAAAACTTACTTGATAATCTCTCTAAATTAGAATAAACTCTTTTTTACGCCTTAAGCTGCTTCGTTGCATGCCTTAATGCGCTTAGCTGTAATGGGATAATCACTCCTAAAACCGTGAATAAGATAATCCATTCAAATAAATGACTTAGTGGATGATTCCCGAGGAAAATAACTATCCCAGTAATTCCGATGGGTACGGGAACACATATCCCATAGACTCCTAGGAGGTAATTATATGGCTTGGGTATCAATTTTTGTTTTGTTAAAACCCTGACGCCTATAAAAACACCCCCTATTACAAAGGAAACGAACAGCATCGCCGTGAAAATATCATGCACACTTCCTATATCTCGGTCTACACTAAATATCCCAATAAAAATCATTGATATTGCCCCAATCAAATTAAAAACTAAATTTAATCTCCGTAGTTTATAGAGTATTCGCATATGGACGGGAAGATCTTTTGTAACGAGCGAAAATTCCCCAATATATTTTTCTAAATAAAAGAAAGACGGTATCATTAATATTCCTCCTAAAATTAAAGCGGTATCAAATAAGAAAGGGGCGGGTGTATAACTTAAACTTCCCAGATCACTAATATAGTTACCCCAAATTGTGTATGGGGCTTGAAATGAATTAGCTACTCCTATAGCAGCACCTAGAAATCCAAAAAAGAATATAAATACGCTGATCCCACAAATTATAAGGATTTTTGGTGCAGTTAGCACCATGTAACCGCGACTTACCCACTTCCATATGGGGAGTTTGTTCATCTTCTAAATATCTCCTTCCAGTTGTACTCGCGATTATTTTTAAGCTTATTCTTTTCAAAAACATGGGGTGGTAAGTAATCCTATTTTATGTCTAATCCCCGACTATTGCTAGAATACTAGTTAGACTTTTTATCCTAAAACAAGGCAGATTGATTCTATACTTATTCTAATTACTCATTTAACAAGAAGTGGGTTTATTTAGCGTGAGTTTCTAGTTAAAAAAAGAAAAGGATAGGATTTTTTTACGTACCAATATCATTTTTCATTTGTTTCCGGGCGTGGAGCATGGCGCAAAAGAAGAGCGGTATCATCCATGCCACTAGCGCAAAGAAAATAACCCATTCCATTAATTTTTCGAGTGAAGTTCCATTTAAAAGATGATAACCTGCAAACCCCGCAGCTAACAGAAGGCCATGCACCCCATAGGTGCCTAAAATATAGTTCCACGGACTGGGTATTAATTTTCGGTCAGAAATCGTCAAAGCCAAACCCAACGCAATGGCTCCCAGCGCAAAACACCCGAACAGCATAATAGAGAACGCAAAGTGGCTACCTGGCAAGAGATAATCTCGGTCCTCTGAAAACACACCAACCCCTACCATTCCTACAGACCCCATGAGATTCAGGAAGTACGCAATCCCTGTCAATCTATACATAAAACGGTGTTGTGTAGCAGGAAGATCTTCCGGTCTTCGCGGGATTGGGGCTAGATATCTTTCTATATAAAAGATAAATGGCAAAAGTAAAATCCCTGTGCTAATTAAAGCACTGTCTAATAGCCAAGGTGCTGGGGTATGTTCGTGATTCCCCATGTCGGAAATCCAATTATCTATAATAGTGTAGGGCTCCATATGGATAGGTCCTGGCGGTAACGCAACTATTACTGCAGAAATAAATAACCCGAAAAAGAGGACCACTGCTACCAATCCCAGAATTTCGATGGTCTTCGGGGCCGTCAATTTATTATAAACTCGCTCAACCCAATTTATCGGTTTTTTAGTATTCTCCATAAAATAGTCTCCAATTTGATTCTAATTATGTAATTGTTTTTTTGCATGACTCATCGTGAAGAGGAAAACAGGAATGACAAAAGCGAGGATTGCCCAAAGGGTGCCCCATTCTCTTATGGGGCTTCCTCCATCAACTAGACTTAAGATAATCATTCCCGATGGCGCCGTTATACCAATGGGTCCAATAATGAAATTAAACGGTCGAGGCACAATCTCCTGACGGGTTATTATCAATGTCAAACCGAAGAATAGGGCCCCTAGTGCATATGTCCCAAACGTAAGTTCTGTAAAAAGCCCGTGCAAATTAATCCCAACTACTTCTTCAAAATTTCTCACTTCACTGAAAATACCAACACCTGGATAGAAAAAATTACTTAAAAGCATGAAGAGGAACGCCAGACCCATTAGCCTGTATGTCCATCGATGTGGAATTGGTTGGTCACCATTGGAGCGCGGAATTGGTGTAATGTACTTTTCTTGATAAAATATGAAGGGTATAGATAACACCCCCCCTGCAACACATGCAATATCATAGAGGTATGGTGCCGGGCTTGTATCGGTGTTTGCTAAATTTGAGATCCAAACCTCTGTGAATGAGAACCCTTGCGGACCAAGAGTAGCGGCAATTATTATAGCGATAATCAGTAACCCTAGATAACTAGCCATCGCCGCGTATCCACAATAAATTAAGGTTTTCGCTGCGGTTAATTTTTCATAGAACCTGCTGACCCATGATTGGGAATCACTTTCCATATCCTAACTCCTCTTATCCCAAGTTTAAAATTCGCCACGTTCTAGCTTATGTGTATGCCGTAGAGTAAAAATTGATAAGGGAATTATCCAACCCATTATTGCCCACAGCAAGGACCATTCTAGCAGTTCTCCCGTGAAGCCTGGCAATCCCGTGAAGTTGAAGATCGCAAATGAAATTGGTATAAACACTCCATAGGTACCTAATATGTAACAGAATGGGCTAGGGACAATTTTACGGTCTGAAATCATCAGTGCTATTCCCAGGAAGATCGCGGCTATAGCAAACCCCGCGAAGGCTGCGGCCGAGCAGATCACGTGCATCGGCAGTCCATACCACTCTGCTCGATCTCCACTCCAGATGCCTACGCCGATGTAAAAAAGGCTCCCTATCATAGCAAAGAAATAACCAGCTCCCGTGAGCCGGTAAGAAAATCTATGAGGTGCAGGAAAGTCTTCAGCAGTTCTTGGAATGGGCGCGAGGTGTTTCTCTATATATAAACTGAACGGAATTGTTAATATTCCCGCACATATGCATGCCAAGTCATATAGAATCGGTGCTGGTGTATGGTCACTACTCCCTAAGTCACTGATCCAGTTGTCAACCACCGTATACGGTGGGTCTAACACTGCTGCAACGATAACCGCAACAACAAGTAATCCGATATAAAGTATGAGGACGAGATAACTGCAAGTTCTAACGGTTCGAGGGGCTGTAAGTTTGTTATATAGCTTTTCTACCCAACTACCATCTCCATTCTGTTTCCATTTCGGGTATTCCATGTCCTTATCGGTCTTTTCCATTCTAATCATCCTATATTCTTCTTTTTATAATGAAAATTTCAGTACGTATTATTTTCTAACTTGATAAAGCTTGTGTCAATGATTTAAACTAGAAAAATATATATCTAGGTAAAGATGAGGGAGTGATAGCATATCTAATACTCAATCACTCCACAATGATTCTTTTTAACCTTGTAATCATCTCGAACGCTGTGATTTTTATTTTGCCATTGGTGTACATTTGAAGGATCTTTATAATTTTTAATCGTAAAAGAATTTCATAAAAGTATCTTCCTATCAGATCATGCACTCTAACACAATTAAATCCTCAGTCTTTGGCTTCTCGGGAACTCCCTTCATCTTTTTCTCTTTCATTATCAAATTCTTCTCCCGGTTCTAATTCTAATTCTTCATAGACTTCCAAGAACTCTAATGCCTTTAATTTATCTTGTGATCTTTGAATTTCGCATTTAACCCGCGCGTACTCGGCTTCATCTTTCAAAATTTTCTTCAGTTTTTCATCGATTTCAGGAGGCAATTGGTAATATTCCTTTGAAATATATAATGGGTGCCTCTGATTATCAATAATCCTATGCGGGAATATGGAGAAATATTTTTCAATCAATTCTTTCGCTGGTTCAAAATCTGATAGCGTTTTTTCTGGGTCTTTTAATATCTTTTCAAACCTTTCTTCAAATTCGTTCGCAAATCGCTTCAATAGGTCTTTTATAAATTTTGATGATCGCGAAAGAATTAACCCACAAATAACTAGATCAGATTCATAAAAAATTAGGATCCCTTCTTCAAAAGAAATTTCTGAAATCTTAGACGAGATCCTTTTCCCCTCGGGGGGGTGGAGTGTAGTTGGAAAAATATGAGAAAAGAGGCGTTCTCCTGTCTCCAACTGGGACCAAGTGTGCTCAACTAAGATAGTGCTTCTCCGATCTTTTACTATAACTTGGTGAGGGGTGAATGGTAAGATGAAAAGTAATTTTGGCTCTCTATTTATTATAAAAATTGTAATTAAAATTCCAAGGGAAAAGAAAATATTCGCTGGATAAATTAGAATATGGAATAAAAAGTAAAAATTGTAAATGGTAATAGTGACTGGAGTGATAAAAATAGCTCCTAACAAGAGAATATTAGCCTCTTGCTTTACTTCAAAAGGTGCATTTTTCCTAATTCTTACAATCCAGATAAAATAATAAAAAGCTGCGAAATATATGAATGCATTCCCTACTACTTTTACGTATCCCGCCCATGTAAGTGATAGATGCCCAGTGACGAGTTCGGGGACACTGGCACCCGGTTGAAATGCCAAATAAGCTAAAATGGCACCTGCGCTGAAAATCACAATTAAAATTATTGGAGTATACGATTCCTTTGATGTATACCCTATTGCCACTGTTAAAAAAACAGCAAAACCAAAAGTCGTCATTACAGAAATGCCACTCAAAAAAGGATTCATAAATAGATAGGAGAGTCCCTCAAACAAGTAAAAAAACGCGCCACAAGCCCAATAGAGCCTAAAATAAAGAAGCGCCCTTAACTTTGCAGGGGCATAACTTCGTAAGGAAATAAGAGTACCATACATTAACACCCCCCCTATTGTTATATTCATGATAGCTTCGGCTGTCCAATTCAATTGCACTCTCTCATTGACCTCCCTGTGTGTTTACCTTATTAAAAAGTTCAAGAATCTCGTCTCTTCGTTCAGAGTTCATACAAACCACCTGGTTGTTCCCCTCTTGTAAGGCGAGGATGTTTTCACTCACCAACAAATTAATTCGATATTTTACTTTATCTCTTGACCACCCGAGCGATTTGAGAAGCACCGATATGCTAACAGTGCCTTCTTTTATTATAATATTTAATATTTTTCTATTTAACTCATTCCTTAATAAGAAATACTCAATTGCCACCTCCTCGGGGAATTCAAATGGAAGAAAGAGGGTATATCTCTTGTACTTCATCCTTCTAATGAATTCAAATTTCACTAGCACTTCGAGATGCCAGATCAACTGCCCTGGGCTCCCGGTGCTGCCTTTATACCTCTCCTTTATCGTTGAAAAATGAGTGCCTATGTGGCTGGTAATATACTTGTAAATCTGCTTTCGATGGGAATTTGCCAGTACGAGGTCCTTGGTTAATTTCGTACCTTCAATTAAAATTCTCTTTTCCATTAAACTTTGGATAAGTCTGAGGAGGACTTTCCGCTCGATTGGGATCCGACGTTTCACTTCATAGTAGAGCCGCTTTGCATCCAAGACCAAGTTTCGGCTGATGAGCTCCTCTGCAATCGCCAAAATTTGCGGGATATATTGAGCTTCTGCTTCCACCCACCCGTTTATAGTCGCTTTCGTCGAAATTGCACACCACGCCTCTCATGATTGAGCTTTACTATTATTTTTCCATGGTATATAAATCTATTGCTGGGGGTTCGTGCCTCCCTGATTTTACCAATCCTTTATTTACTGATTTACTGATTCACTTCTCTGGCTTCATACAACCATTCGGCTACAAATCCTGTCCCCTCATTTCTATACCAATTACCGAATAATCGGTCGTGATGGGTATATATATCCCTCTAATGATCCTCTTTATGGGAATAATGTAACAAAATTCCGATAAATATAGGTGACCCTATGGGAAAAAAGAAGATTCAGAAGAACGCTGAAAAGCAAGGACTAACTCAGCTACCCTTAACAGTTCTTTATGCCCGACCAAGAACTATTCTCCCCGGCATGAGCGGTTTTGACGATGCATTGCTCTTTTTAGAGGCTGGGCTCTTTAAAACTAACACCCCCGATATTCCAGTATTCCTCCTCCGATATATTAAAAATGAACTAAAGGATTCCTCCGTGCAATACAAGAGATCCAGAAATGGGAGACATTATAAAAACTACATTTTGGCTCCTAACTCTAAGTTATACCTGGAAATCTTTACTAAAATCGTAGGCATCCTCGCCCTCCGAACGAGCAATTATGTAACTGAAATCAACATTTACTGTGACGATCAGCAAATTCTCCAAGACATCGCAAAGGTTGTGAATGAAATTTACAATGATGGGATGCTGGCGCACATGAAATGGGACAAAGTCGAGAAAAAATTCAAATTTAACCGTGAAGATTGCATTGACACCTGGATACCATTACTAGAATGCACCTAACGTTACCTAACACCTCTAACCTCCTCCCCTCTTAATCTTGGGAAATATTTTGAAGCAACAGATATCTATAGCACCCCCCCTACTTCTAAAAACGAGTTTTCCCCCGTTGACGAAAAATCGGTCGTGATGGGTATATATATCAAAAAACCATTTTTCATTTTTAAAAGACGATTCTACAAATGATGAATTATATAGCAGGGAGTAATATGCGGCATCTTTTAAAGATCTTGAAATCATGTAAGAAATACCTTCTTTTGGGATTTGTTATCAGCTTATTCTTATCATCTTTTTTCGGGTTATTTCTTTTCACGAACCTATCGCCCCATTCAGGCATGTTATTTGATGAGGGGCCCCTCTCGGCTGCTTCCCCAGCTTCCTTGGACGACAATTTCGAGTCTTACAGCTCTAATACTGAATTAAAGACAACATGGACGACTCTTGAAGGAGTTGGCTGCAATATTACCCTCTCTACTGAACAATCTCATTCCTTAAATAAATCAGTGCGCTTAACCGACGACAGTACCGGTCCAACTAATTGGACCTTCATGAGACGCTCTTTTGGGGTGGAATCTACCTTACTCTATATTAGCCTTTATGTTTACCTCCTTCAAAACGATGAGGATCTTATTATATATATCATAAATTCCGGTTGGGGTTCAACGGGTATTGAGTGTGGTCTCGCCAATAATGGTACAGTATTTTATACCTCTGGAGGGACTTACTATTGGTCAGATGAGACCTATCCCGCGAATCAATGGCATCATCTCGAGATCCATTATGATGTTGTAATCCATACATATTCATTCTATTTTAATAAAATTCCTATTTGTGAGCATATCTCCGCTCGAAGCAGCATTAGCAATCCAAGTGAAATCGTAATTAGTACGAGCACAATTTATGGTGCTGGGTCTGCCACATTTTATGTGGACGATATCTATGTGCACACTTCGCACTATCCGATCGCAATCAATGGGAACGCCGAATTGGCTGCCATTGCGAGTGAAGGAAACGGAACCGCGGACGATCCGTATATCCTTGAAGACTACGTTATTGCAACTAGGATCACTGACACTGATAGGATCTCCATTAGTCATACTGATGCATATTTCATCCTCCGTAATAGCTCCGTTATCAACGCCAATTCTCCATACGGAATAAAGCTATTTAATGTGAGTAACGGCTGGCTTGCCAATAATACAATCCATGATGGGGTGGGCATCGGTATTTATACGGTTGCCGCCTATAACTGCAAGATAACAAACAATTTAGCTTATCATAATGATGATGACGGTTTTTATTTGTATATGTCCATAAACTGCACCCTCACCAGAAATCATGTATATGATAACCATTATGGTATTGTATTAGAACGCTCAATAAATTGCAACCTCACCAATAATCAGGTATTAGATAATACCTATCATGGAATACTACTATGGTCTTCTAACCAAACAGACAATAATAGATTAATTAATAACACCGCTAATGAAAATGGAGTTAATGGAATACATTTACACCAAAGTTGGGGCAATTACTTGGCAGGCAATACCGCCAATAATAACGGAGGATCTGGGATGGATTTCTCTAAAAGTAAAAATAATACAGTGTTGAGTAATATTGCCAATGGTAATGCAGAAGATGGAATCAACTTAGATAGCTCCTCTATAAACAATTATATTGTAGATAACACCCTCCTTAAAAACACCTATAGTGTTAGAGGGGGTTTAGCAAATATCATTGAAAACAATTCTGTAATAAAAACCATCTTACCCGAAAACAAAACATATTGGACTTTTCCACAATCAGGATTTTATCAGGCATCCTTTGGGTTTGATAGCGATGCAAGTGGTACTTGCCCTGTTGGCTGGGATGATGTGTCGAGTTCTGGTGGGTCTTATGTAAAAGTAGTTTCATCTAAATTCGGGCATAAAAAAGTTATAGAGGGCAAAGATACTGATGATAGTGGAGCATTCCGTATAAATTATTATTTTTCTAATACTGAAGGAACAATTGAATTCTGGATAGCTCACACTACTACCCAGGAAGCTAAACCTATTTCAACGATGATTTTAGATAGTTCTGATACAGTATTATTCGGGATTCAACTTGTTGAAAATAATATTGATATTTATGCAAATAATTCAATAATAAGTGGGGGAACATATTTAAAAAATACTTGGTATCATTTCAGGTTAGATTATAGGTCTAATTCGGGAACCGAGTACGAAGGGTTGAATCAGAACGAATTTAAACTATATATTAACGGGACTTATAAGGGTATATATGAATTCTACGATCTGGGAGACCCAGATCGCCTTTGGTGCAGGTCTCTGCATGCCTCCTCTTCATATTATGGTTATTGGGATGCGTTTGGTTTTTCCTGGGATCCCAATTACGATATAGGTGATAATTTGAATCAAAAATGGTCCTTGAGCTATGTGACTAACGATGCGGATTGGGTCAAGTATTCCCTCAATGGGCAAGATGATATAACTCTCTCTTATGATGCAGTAAATAATGTTTGGGAGAATATGACTATCTATCCCTCAATTAATGAAAATACCCTGCAAATTTTCTGCAAGGAGGGCCCGAATATATATTCGAGTGAGGTTCTACATTTTACGAACTACAATTATCTTACCCTCGAGTTCATTAATTTCACGGAAAATGGGGACGCGGCACCTCCAGGAACTAGATTAACGGATGATATTGATCTCAACATATCTGCAACCTATCGGACGTCGTGGGGGCCTCTCCTTACACAGACTAATGCCTCAATCTATTACAAAATAAATGAAAATCCTTGGAACGGTCCCAACTTCCTTAGCAATGGGTACGATTATCAGGCATCTAATTTCGTAATCCAGAAGAGTAATTACTCCAATGGGGATGATATTTATTACTTTTTCCGCTTCCAACAATACGATGTGAATGGAACGCTCCTCAAAGAGCATTACCAAACACAAGACGGTGTAAAATATCATATTAATGACGCACAAATTAATGCCTACCATAAGAGGGTTGAATCGATTCTTTACAAACTGCAGCTTAACTATAGTGTATGGTATTCAGCTATAGTTAAGAATATCTTTCCAACAGCAACTGGACAGAATGTAAGTTTCTATCAATGGGGCCATATTTCATATGAGAACATCACATTGAGCTACCAAAATCTCACCAGCAGCCTAGATAACTATTCAATGGCTAGCCCCACTGCCCCCCAATTATCTCATTCCATTAATGAGTCGACTGGGTTGATTGCCCGCTCACAAAACCCCAGCTTTAGCGTCAATGATGGCATCCAAAGTCAGTTCTTCATAAATCCTACTGAGAACTATATTGAAGATGTAAGTGAAATAACAATCGCAAAGATTGACTATGAGGGATTGTTCAGCAACCATTACCTTAACTTTACAGGGGAGCTAATCAATCTTACCTTCTTAAAAAGGGAAGCATGGCCCTACCCCTATCGGGAGGTTCTCACCTTCATATCAGGTCTGAACATGACGGTGAGGTTCGACTCCTTCACGGGGATAATGTTGTATTATGAACATAGGTGGGGAAATGAAACATCCGGGAGGAAGCTCGTGATGGGGCTTCGGGAGAACGTAGAGAACTACCCCATCAATCTGATGGTTGAAAAACGCACAGAAATTATCTCTGGAGGATTTCATATTATTCCCAACTCGACCGCATTCATCCTCTATGATCCCCCCGGGGATCACAGTTTCAGCCAAATAACTCAGGGGTATAAGATCACGGTCAGTCATAGTTTTGAAGCCATGAATGGAACAGGATGGTCTTCAGAGACGCTTTACGGTTATGAGGCAGCTCCTGACACGGGCAGTAGATTGGACAAGTGGAGACCTTTACTCAATCTTGCTAGGGATGCGGTAGGGAAACTTTTCGACATAGTTGGCGTTGAGATTCCTCTCGAACAATTTTACAATGAACAATCGGGTTGGGAAACAGCAGCGTTCGGTGGGCTCTTAGGGATAGGTTACTGGTTATTTAATAAATTTGACACGGATCCAGATGAGCAGGCAATGTTAGAGGAGCTCTACAGTACCGGACAGATTCAGGATGGAGGTGAAGTTTCAAGTGCAATGGTTACAGAAGGTACAGCATCAGACCTTACAGTCGAGATTACACAAGAAAGAACCATGACATCTTCGCTAAACTCGGAAGATCCTGAATTAATTGGGCCGGACCGGGGCGATCTTTATTATGGATATAGCACAGTTATTCCCTACTTTCTTGTACGCGATAATTATTACATAATAATTAACATAACAGATGGTCCACTAATACCTCTTAACGATATTTATGTTTGGAATGAGGATAATAGTACGAAATTGAAATACGGGTATTCCACAACCGCTCAATTCAGCGTTTTAGGAGCTTACTTGGATTCTTATGGGTTAACAGGTCTCAAAGAATCCAATCCCTTCACCGATAAAGTGATTAATAGCACCGAAGCGCAATACGTATTGAAATGTGGTCCCTCTGAATTCTGGACCCCAGGTTATGTTACTGAAGAAGGTTATTCCCATTCAACAACAACTACTTTAATCACAACTCTAACCAATGAATTTACTAATAGTAGTTTAGAGTTTCAGCATACCGAAACCTTACAGAATTATGAATCTGGTTTAAAATGTACCGAGATTGTTGATCAAAAATTCAGCAACGACATTGAATATTCATATTCGGTAATAAACACCACATCCAACCAAGTCAATATGGAAGTACTATACCATTTAGAGGACGATGATGGTACGCCAATTGGACTGCATGATCAATTTTGTATCGATATCTACCAGGATTTGCGATATGGTACGTTTGGCTTCATCGTCAAAGAGAATTTCACCTATACATCCAATCCCTACGAAGTAGGGACGCGGGACCGGAGGCCTCCAAGTTCTTCTACGATATACGGCCTAGATGAGTATGTCAAGGGCGTTATTGAAATCAGTTGTATCGCAATGGATAATGAAACCGGCGTCGACTACGTTGATTTCTATATTAGTATTTCTCCAATCCTAGATGGTACTGCTGAACACATCGGAAAGCAAAATACGCCGCTGGGCACGAATCCGAACGTATATCAGCTTCTTTGGAACACAACTGATCGGTTTGGGTTACAACCCGTGACACTGTACTTGTTCGCGAAGACGACTGATTGCGCAATTCCTTTGAAAAATTCATTAATCTCACCCGCATATATAATTCACATCGATAATAAAATCCCCGAAAAATGCCAAGCAGTCGCTTATACTCCCCTCCGTGGGGCAATCCCTCTCTATGCCAGTACATATGATACGGATTCAGGGATCGCATATGTGGAATATTGGGACGGGTTTCCCGAGAATCTTGATAGTATTCTTTTAGGAGTGAGTTATGACCCAAGCAGCTCTTATAATTTCATCTGGGCGACGAATCCAAGTGGAGCTGATGATGGCGTACATACCATTTATGCGCGAGCGTACGATAATGCTGGCAATTATTTGGACTCTTTGCCCCTTGTAATTCAGGTAGATAATCTTTCGACACCCGTCGCTACGACTGACATTCTTTTGTGGGCGATTCTAGGGCTGGGAATTGTTGGGATTTCTGCATATGTTTTGAATAACACCTATCTGAGGCAGCGAAGAGCGAAAAAGACATCCTCAGTGCCGCCGAAGAAAAAACTCTCTACTAAACCCCCACCATCCACCAAAGAGACCCCACTCACGATTTTAAAACACCGTCTAGCGAAAGGCGAAATTACACGGGACGAATATCACGCTACTAAAGAAATGATAGAAGGCAAATAAAAATAAATCTGTATCTGTGAGAACTATCTATCGAAGCAACACGATGCCTGCTACAATCAACAATCCTATACAGAGCTAAGACGAGATGCCCGCTTATTCTGACAGTTCGTAGTGTGGTAACTGCACTATAGAATCGTTCTACTATACTACTTTTAGATTCTGATTTTGGTTCCATTTTTTTTCAATCTTATCTTCCTCTTTGATGATTATTTTAATTAATTTAATATGGATTATTTTTAAACTCACAGACCTTGTATCAGTGAGTAAGTTTGGAAAAATATATGTTTAGAAATATCGGATTAGATAATATGTCTAAAATTCAATGGCTCCACAGTCACCAATTTGAAAAGCTTGTCATTATCGCGAATGCATTGAATTTTATTTTACCTTTGATGTGGTTAGGTATTTTTAATTGGATTGTTTATTCGCCCCAAGATTCAATAATGAGTTTTGTGTTGTTGGGGCTTGCTTCAGTTATCTTTGTCTTTTCTTACTACCTAGATTATAAAAAGAAGAATATATTATTTAATATAGGGTTGCTAGGTGCCCTTCTCCCTCTGTATTTTTTCGTTGGCATATTTACCTACTACCACCTTGTTTTTGCAGTTTTCAATATTATATCCATTTATGTGATGCTAAAGAACAAGGGTGGTAGGAAGGTCCTTCCTCGGTTTAAAACGAAATTTGGGAAAATCGGGTTGGTTATATTACTACTAACATTACTCATTCCTGTCGGATTCTACTTCTTATTACCACTAAGTCCCATTCAAACCATTGTTCCAGATAATAGTGCCACCAATCTCGAAATAAACTGGACCTGGAGCGAGAATTGGACTTTCACGCAGGAAGAATTTGACGCTCTCGAATATTGCAATAACCTAACCGCAATCAATATTTCAGTAACCATTGCGCTACCGGAAGATTATATGAAAGATCGATTTAATTCGATAGTGATAAACGAGACTGAAACATTGAATGGGAAGGGAATTACAGTAGACTTCATGCCTCTACTCCCTGAAGCCGAATACGGGCGAGATGGTTTGTATATTAACGATATAACCATCGATGATTACATGGAAACAATACAAGTTTACGATGCGTGGATATCAAATAATAGTTTGGACTCTCTCTTCCGCAGCACTATAATAGATACTGAATTATATTGGGAACGAAGAAATGAATTAATTTTTGAATGGTGGGATTATCAAACACATTACGTGGGCACAGAAAAACTTGCAACTGCCGTCAATCTTATGAAAAATGTTGGAAATGGGTCTCATCCGGTTATCTGTGCTACCTTCGGTATGCATTTAGACGATTTCGTCGATTTTGATGATGCTCAGCTGCAGCTTTCAAAGATGTCCGTTTTTCCCCCATGGAATTGGGACATGGTCGGAGTAATGATTTATGAAGTTGGGACCGGCTCTGAATTCTCCATCTGGAGCTCATGCAATGCAATCAAGTATTTTTTTGGGGATGCTGGTGTTCCATATCTCATTTCATCTGATGATAATTATGATCGAATTGTGACGAAATTCAAGTTAATTAAGAATGTAGGCTTCGACTATTGTGGTATTTGGGCGATGTCTGATTTTCTATACACCAAGAATTACACCACTAACGAAAAAATATCAACTCGCTTTTCAATAGATCAATTCAAGGCATTACATGATGCGATTAACGCCCATGCTGGTGCCGTTGTGATTTCCTATCAGACTTTCGACTTTACCGCCATGCATTTTCTCTTACAATTTGTTGATCTCTGGTTGTTTAATCGCTTTATTTACGATGGTGTTTGGCCAAAAATCGGTACTTAGTGGTGAATGAAGTGAAAGAATTTAAACTCGGCTTAATCCAAATGCGCTTCATCAATGCTAAAACAATCGACGCGAAAGAGCGCAATCTAGAGAAGGCTTATAAATTGATCGAAACTGCCCACAAGTCTGAAGTGGATTTGGTCTGTTTACCTGAATTTTTTTCGGTGGGTACATGGCTTTCCGTGGGAAAGCCGAGTAAACTCATTGAACCTTTTGAAGGACCTACCAACTTACACCTAGCAAAATTAGCCGACGAATATAATATGTATATTTGTGGGGGTTCTTTCCCTACTCTAAAAGAGGATAAAGTTTATAATATGGGCGCATTTATCACTCCGAAAGGAATCGCAGGAAGTTATATCCGAGCTTATGATCGACCTGAATACTACTCCCTTGGTTCAACCTTTCCCGTGTTTAAAACGGATATTGCTACAATCGGAGTTATTATTTGCGGTGATATCTTCGTTCCCGAAATTAGTCGCGGATATAGTCAAAAAGGGGTAGAGCTTATTCTGAATCCGACCATGAATGCCGTGATGTACTATGATCGGTTCATGGCCGCTGCGCGATCCCGTGCTTATGAAAATCTGTGCTTTGTTGCGCAAATTGATCCCATCGGAGATCACCCCGCTTGGGGCGAAATGATTGGCGGGAGCACCATTTTCAGTCCGGAGGGGCTTATTCTTGAGCAGGCTCCTATAAATGAGGAATTGCTCCTCACCACTCAAATAGACCCGAACCTTGAGGTTATGAAGGTGAACTGGAATACGGGGCACGAATTCTATCGAGTCGCCTTACAATCTATAATCTCGAATCTAAAATTTAGAGAAATTGATTGCTAATCGAACTCTTTTAGGCAAATAGTTCGAGGAACCTTCCAATTAGTTATAAAAAGCGATAAATCTCTCTAAAAATATAGTCGCTTTCTATACCAATGATCCATCTACCCGCATGCGGATGCGGACAGACCCGCCCTAAGGTGATCAGGCGGTACGCCCGTCGCCGGGTTCAAGCCATCCAGCACAGTATTGATTGCAATCAAGAGATTTCTCTTGAGGTTGGTCGCTGGGTCTGGAGACCGGAAGGGAGTTACCCCGTAGTGCTTGAAGAGGTCGTAGAGTTGCGCCCACTGATAGTAGGGACTGCTCGGGTTCAAACGGGGTTTTACAATGCCCCCGACTTGTGCGAGCAACCGCTTATAGCAGGCTGGAAGGAATTCCGTGAACCCTACGCCTCTTCGAGCTATCACATAACTTGCCAAGATGTGATCCGAGAAGTTAAGTGACCAGGAATACTTCAACGCCCCGATGATCGTGGTGTAGGCGGGATGCACCTTGCGCACCGCGATCCCGTGCCGAATACATTTCCGTTCCAGCGCGGCGAGCATCGAAGTCTTGAATTGATTGAGTTTACGATTGCGTTTCTTATTATAGGAGAAGGACTGCGCGAAGCTGAGATCTTCGATTACCAGCCCTTTCCCCTTATTTAAACAATAATTGATGATTTTATCGAGCTTGAAGCTCGCGTAAGCATCCCGGCGACCCTTGCGGTAGGAGTGCAAGTTCCGGAACGGGACCTGTTGGTAGCTTAAAAACTGCCCCGCTTGATCAATATTGACTAGAGTGATGAAATTGTAATTGAAGTCCAGCCCGACCGCCCCGTGTTGAAACCCACAACATAGATTGGATTCAGGCGTTTCGTAGGAGACGTGGGCATAATAGCGTACCTCCCCCTTCACCAATTTCCGCTTGACGACGACAGTATATTTGTCCAACTGGAGGAGTGCTTGGAAGGTTGTTCTTTGGCGTAGATTCACGGTGAGCGGCACGCGCAGACGTTTCGGAATCCGCCCGTGTTCCTTGTGGAAGGTGGAAACCCGCAACTCCTCGCTGGGCAAGAGCTTCAAATTGTTATTTTGGACGCCGCCCTGCACCTTCCCATCACAGCGAAACGACGCATCCCGCTGCATGAGAAATTCCTCGCGGGAAATTTTTTTCCGAACGCGCCGCTGAAACAGCCGCTTCGTGCCGAAGACGACAGGTTTCAAAGTCAAGTGCGCCAGCCGATTTTGGAGCGACGACCGAAGCGAAAATAGCCCGGGTAAACTCCGATCTTTGGAGTTCTTCGCTTTATTCTCTTCAATCTGCTGTTCCACGAATGCCAGTTTCTGCTTCAGATAGGTTTCGCGCTTCTTCAGCCACGTCTTCTGCTGTGCGAGTTTCGACTTATTCTCGGTCAGGATGGTATTGACGTAGGGGTTGTTCTGGCACCGTTGCATCAAGGTCTGTTGAATCCCCGTTTCCTTTTTGAACAGAAGTTGATATCCCCTCCGTTTCACCCGATTATAGATCGTGAAAATTTCGTTGAGCTTGGGCACTTGGGCGTCCGAGGGGTGCAGGCGAAAGATGATCGTGGTGAGCATAGTGGCGATCCCAAACATTTTTAATACTTTACCACTCTAAGAGAAGTAGACTTCTCCATTCTATTTAAATACATGGTTGCCGTTTGCGCAAATCTCCCATATACCCATGAAAGTTCTTTTAAACTACGGAAAAAGGAGATTTTGAAATTTAAACAACGACTTTACCTATTTAAACTGACTTCACTGGGCATTGATCGGATCATGGAATTCTCTTACTAACCGAAAAACCGAAAACTCTCCCTATCAAACTCTCGCACGCGATCAATTTTCCAGCCAGCATTTCCTTGATAGTTTGGAGGGGCATAGATCAAGTGTATATCGGGAAAATATGCACCGATCCCCTTGAAAGCGAGGATTACTGCAGGATCTTTAGGATTTTGGAAGACTTCCTTGCTTATCTCCAGGGTAATGGAACGACATTGCCGTTCGTTGAGAAATCCCAGTGAATGAATATATTCATGAAGAAGGATGTGATACACGTATGCTAAAACGATCTCATCTGGCTGGGATTCAAGCAAGACATGGAGGGGATCGGTATTCATGATAATCATAGTTCCCCCACTAAAAAACATCCCCCCAATAAAGTTTCCACGGAACATCCCCATGGATACAAGACCGAGACTCAGACCTGCTCGATGCCGCCCTATCACTTTTTCAACATCGCGCTTCACCCGCTCGAAAATGGTGACCATTTGCTTCCTTAATTCTTGAAGATTCATTGGTTATATTTAGGAAACAAGCTATTTAAATTTTCACAAAATGTGACTTTTTTACAAATTGAAGCCGTACTCTTAAATATCTCGTACATTTTCTAACCTTGTGTGAGTCCCCATGAGGAAAAGTGATGAAGAGTTTGATAAATTCATAGACCAACTCCAAGAGGAAATAAATCAAGAAGAACTACGTGA
>JAEOSY010000548.1 GCA_016840125.1 Candidatus Helarchaeota archaeon
ATATCACCGTTCCAAATGTAGCGAGGATGATGATAAGAATTATGATAGCCAGATATTTCTTTTTCATTGTTCATCAATCCATTAAAAAACTCATTGAAACTTAAAATTCATTCCCAAAAACAATCCTAATTGAGGATTTTTCTTTGCCAACTCTTTTATAAGATTTTCAGCAGCTTTACTTAAGGGGCAATCGTAAATTGCAAAATACTCTAAATTTGGAAGATTGAGGAGCGAATTTGGTAAATCTGTTATCGGGTTTGTTCCGACTTTCAAGCTTTTAAGAGCTCTGAGATTACCTATAGAGGATGGGAGTGCGGTAAGCTGATTTTCCCCAATTGCCAATTCTTGAAGAGACGAAAGCTCGCCTATTGATTTTGGTAGTTCCGTTAAATTGTTATGGTTTATATCTAGAACTGATAGCGATCGGAGTTTAAGAATTTCAGTTGGAAAATCCCGGATTTCATTATGAGTTAAATACAGCGTTTGAAGATTTTGAAGATGTTCGAACGATGAGGGGATTTCTCGCAAGCGGTTACTACCCAAATATAGATGACGTAAGGATCGAAGCTTTCCTATTGATTCGGGAAGCTTTTTAAGTTTGTTACCTGGTAGTTCTAAAATTACAAGCAATGGGAGATTGCCAAACGACTCGGGAATACTCTCAATCTTACTAAAATTTAAATCTAGCTTTTTAAGTGAATCTAATCCCGATAGGGATTCGGGAACCGTTGTGAAATTATTTTCGCTTAAATTCAGTATTCGTAGTGCTTTAAAGTTTGAAAAAGATTCTGGCAACATCTTTAGTTGTTTTTTACAGATTACTAACTCAATTACATCCTGATTTTCGACTTTGTACCCTAATTTCCGAGCCTGTGTCGAAAATTGCCGAATTTTTGTTCCGAGCAATTCTTCTAAATCTCTTAAAGCTATCGCCTGTTCTAGTTTCACCCCGTATTTTGCTATTAGTGGTTGATTCACCCTGTTTCCTATTTGGCCATCTTCGTATTCTTTGCCATCTATCGTAACATTAATTCCATCAAAAACTACTTCTCTAATCTCCTCATCTTGAGAAAATGAGTTGGATGAGAAATTAATCTTCTGGAGCTGTGACAATTCTGAAATAGATGCAGGAATTCTATTCATCCGCTTAGAAGAAAGGTCTAAAGAAATTACAAAACCCTCCTCATTTACTTCATAACTTTTAAAAACTTGCCCTGCCTCAGTTTGTATCTTTTTCAGGATCTCAATTTGATACTCTCGAATCATTTTACCCCTATAGCGTTTCTTCACCATCGTGCGATTTGGGGCTGCCAATGATTCTTCTTCAATAGAAATCTTCATCATGGTAAGGATTAAATCATATAATTCCTCAATAATTTGCGCTACATCCTTCTTGGAAATATTTATGCCTTTGTACGGTTGAAAAATGTCCGGCACAAATTCAAACTGCTCAAAAACAGGTATTGTTTTTTTGTTTTGGTAAATCGCCATGTCGCGTTCTTTTTTACAATTATCGGACTCAACCATTGCTTGAGTGCAGATGGGAATGAAAACACTCGAATTTCTAATATTCTTCTCCATAAAATCAATAATATTTCCATCTGGATATCCATCCCACCCCTGCCAATAGTGAACTCTGATCTTGTGTTTCTTGGAAAGCCTTTCAGCGATTTCTACAATGTTTAGCCTCGCAGAATCAACCATCGCATAACTCACGAACACTTCAACCTCATTTTCCCTCGGGGGCACTCATTTCACCTAGATCCATTTTTCTAATTCTTGAATAAATCCTTAAAACCACTAATAATTCTACTTCTTGATTTTTCTTATTTGTTTCTCAGCCTTTCTCATTTCATTTTATGATAACTAAAGACCGTGTCTTATTAATCCCTCGCTCTCCGACACTTGTATTGGAGAATTCCTATCGAATACAATAATTTTCTCTTTTTCGCATAGACAATAGGGAGGAAAATTAGTACGAGAAGATACAGAGGAAACCCCGGTATTTGAGACGGTCGGTTTTGGCAATCATTGGACGCAATACTATTCCCGACGCACTGGATTTCCCGAATACACTGCGCATTGCCATATATAATATTCGATTTAATGAAATTATAATTGGAGTGGTTTAATAGAATACCATTGTCTTCGTTATTACTAATATTATTGAAAAGAAGGGAATTATATGCGGAGTAAGATACGGTAATACCATATATATTGAATTTGAGAAACTTCTTAGCCTCTAACAATCAAATTAAATATAGAAGGTGTTCTTTACTACACAAAAGAAGGAACATGTTCTTTACTACACAAAAGAACATAAATTAACAAGAATCTATACAAGAACAACGTTATCTTGAATTTCGTTGGTGGGGTAAGTGCGTTTATCAAAAAAAAAGTCATTTCAGATTATTATGTTGGTCGTTATTCTCGCATTTTCTACCTCACTTGCTCTATTTTATATTTTTTATGAAGGGGACCAGATATGTGATTTCGAGGTTCCATCATTTAATTTCAAGTTAAACTCAATGAGGAGCGTTTCAATCTCTGCCCAGGCATACGAGCATGAAACGGCGAGTGATACCATCAATTGTTTATATCTTGCTAAAGAATTAAATTTCAACACCATCAAGCTATGGTTCGGTCCAGATTATTACAATAGGACCAAGTTTAACAGCACCTACCTATCCCTTGTGTTCGAGGCAGCGGAAAACCTCTCCCTTGCACTTTTCATATCATCGATTCCAACCTACGAACCAGGGGAAACTGTCAATGAATTTCCTTTCAATGAAACGAAAAACGATTTGTACCTTGATTGGCTTGCATTCATCTTGAATGTCTCCAAGGATTTTCAAAGCATCATTGCCTATAACTTCTACATTGTGCCCTTTGAAAAAAATAGCGTTGATGGGGAAACGAAAGCAAGGATGAGGAACGTTTACTTGGACATCATTCACTTGGTGCAGTCAAGGCATGCTAGTGCAAAAATCACTTTGTGGGGTGATCCATTTTTTTCTTTCATTCCGCTCGAAAAGGATGAATATGATGCATTTGGATACCAACCATATTCATATAGACCGAACCAGCTAGATCGGGATAAAAATCTGAAATGGTATGCAGAGGCAAGAAAGATCCACCCTTGCGTCTTCGTCGATGAAGTGGGATTCAGAACGTTCGATACTAGCGGGTGGCCCGAATTGGCTATTTGTGATAACGAATCAATGAAGTATGCCCTCATCTTGGAATATCGATACTTATATGAGCGTGAATTAGGGATCGGCTGGAGTTATTTCATGTTGCTAGATCGGGCAAATGGTGTACAAAATGATTTTGGTCTTTACGAATACAATTTCTCAAGAAGACTCAGTGCAAACGCGTTCTTGGTTGATTTATGAAAGGAATTTGAATTAAAGAAGGTTTCACGTGAGGAAATTGGAAAGAAGAACTCTGCATTTTGTAGACTTCTAACAATTTATTATTTGAATTCTTCTTTTGGGAATAAGCTCTTTATGTTTTGGCTAAGATATAGAAAGACAACCGAGAGCAGAATTAGTAATAGAAGAAATAGAGGAAATCCGGGGATTGGAGAAGACCGGTTTTGGCAATCATTGGACGCAATTATATTCCCGACGCACTGAATTTCCCGAATACACTGCGCATTGCCATATAAAATATTTGATCTAATGGAATTATAATTGGAGTGGTTTAAGAGAATACCGTAATTTTCATTATCATTAATACTGTTGAAAAGTAGGGAATTGTATGCAGAGTAGGATACGGTAATACCATATGTATTGGATTGGAGAGTATGATTGGAGATTATATTACTTTCAGCTGCACCGTGAAAGACCCATGTTCCAAGGAATGCATATTGTGGCGACACATAACCTAGAACAAGACCATAAACGTTATAATTTGCGATATTAGACGAAAGGGAATTATTAGAAGAATAATATAAAGCAATACCGAACTCATTGTAATTACAGGTATTATTAAAGAGCGTATTATTGTTAGATTCACCTGTAAAAACTATCGTCCCAAGAGGCCAGGCTAAACACAGTATAGATGGAGAGCTATAACCTAAAATAATTCCATACTTATTGTGATCAGCGGAATTATTAAACAGCGTATTAAAATAAGAATAGTCCAGATAAATACCAAAATCGCTATTTTGGCTTGCAATATTCGATAGCACAGAATTATTTGCCGAATGTTGTAAAGATAGCCCACAATAATTGGAAATAGCGGTGTTATGGGCTACTGTGTTGTTGTAAGAGCCCCATAAACATAGCCCATAAGAGTTGTATTTGACTGTATTATTGGAGATCATATTATAATGGGAACTCCTTAGTTCAATACCCCGCCCCAATCCATAGTTTTTATTATAGGATGCAGAATTATTGAATATTGTATTATTAAGTGATTTCCATAAGGAGATGCCAATTTCATTTTCATTTGCAGTGTTATTCGCGAGAGTATTGTTGGCAGAATGCTCCAAGTAAATACCCTGATTATTGGAAGTCGCAGTGACATAACTAATCGTATTGTTATGAGAGTAATACAATGCGACTCCTGAGGAAACATTGTAAATATTAGCATTGGTGATCTGGGAATTGTTACAATTAATCAATATAATTTGCGAGGCGTCAGTGAAATTAGCGGGTGTTAAGTTGGTTTTATTGCTATAATAATACACTAGTCGTCCATTTAAATAATTATTTAAATCAGCATCGTACGAGGATAAATGAGTTAAATTCCCCTCCATTTGTAATCCCGCCCCAGACATGATATTCTTCGATAATACACATACTCTTGAATAATATAACTGAATATTAGATTGCGACTGTTTAAGGGTATTCTGAATTATCGAGGTGTTTAGGGAATCAGACACGTAGATATTCAAGCTGCCGTCTAGGATTGTGTTATTGAAAATTCTAATGCGCTTACAAGAGAAGAGTTGGAGGTTCCTAGCATTGCTCTCAACTGTATTATTTGCAATTATGCAATTAGAAGAATTGGAGAGCCAGATTCCTCGTTGCTTATTATAAATAATCGTATTATTGATTAAATGACCATTCGAAACATTAACTAAAGAAATTCCTATACTTCCATGGCTTAGTAAGCAATTTCTCACGATGAAGAACGCGGTCGTATTTGATATCCAGATACATTCAACGAGGGTACCATTAATTATTTTATTTTCAATTACATAGGGGTTGGATTGACTGCCATTGCCTTGGATAGAGAAGTTTGAGAGTTCCTGATTTCCATTTATATGAATCGGTAAATCAAATTTCGATATTGGCATGTTCTCAGAATTCTTAGCAAATTTGGGGGACGTATATTGCGCAAACAGAATAAATGATATTGATAATAAAGATACAAATAAAAGGAAGGCAAAATATTTACTACGGTTCCCCATACTCTTATCTTCTCCTAATTTAAAGGATAAGTTAATACAATCATGTTTTGGATTGGTCCATATAAATGTCTTATACCTCATTAAATGAGTGCAGTATTGGAGAGGTATTGACCACCACTTGAATACCGCCAAATTCGAGACCTGCATCTTCATGCTTAAAACATAAAAGAGATCCCTAATAGATAAAAATGTACGCTGAAAAGGGATCAAAAAAAAGGAGAGATGACTGGTGTTAATCTGAGCCGCCTAGAATAAGTAGAATACCACCAGCAAGTACTATGCAACCCACGATTAACATAAGTTCAAAAAAGAAGTTCAATGTTATCCATTCTAGGGTATTAAACCACAATGCGAAAATAATTTGTAATATTCCCGCACCTAGAGCCAGGAGCCCCCCAGCTTTCTTTTCTAAAAACCCAAAGATGCCACCAAATATTCCTAAAACGGTAACGGATAGCATTATTATCCACGAGATGATCAATTCGGTACCAGAACTAAGGAAACTCACGTTAAGAACAACATACATTGTTAATAGAGCGGCAGCTCCTAAGGCTAAAATTGCACCCACAATGCTTAATGTTTTCATTCGATTATCCCTTCTAATTAAAATCTAGCTAATTTTAATATTGAATTATTAGAATCATCTACTATTAAAATAAGATCATTGAATAACGAAATGACAGAAAAAAGATAAGGAAGGAAGAGTGGGAACGACGGAAGGAAGAGTGGAAGTATAAGTTGAAGGAATCTGGGGATAAGGTTCCGGCGAACGATCTTAAATATATCAAATCATCACGCACAACTTCAAGGTTCAGAGGTAAATCTAAATTCATGTTCCATTCCGGTGAAAGAGCAAGCTCTATAAATCCGAGGGCTTCTTCAAAAGTCGGGAAATTAATATCTTGAATCTTTTTTATTTTTTGTAATTGCTTCTCTCCAATTCCGAAATAGCGATTGAAAAATTCTTCTACTTTATGAAATCACCGTATTTTCTTAGACCACTCGGGGTCAAAATATGTTTCAAAAATTTTCTTTTGTATAGGTGCCTCTTCCGCTGCAGAAGCACCAGCTCCAAGAAAGAGAATAGTTTCAATTTTTTCTCCCATTCTTACTCCACTCGTTTCGTTATTAATAATTTCTACCCAATTATTTTATTTTACCCCGTGAATATTAAAGGATTTGTTAGCATTTTTACTAACTCTTTTAATTGGTAGAACGTTTATACCTCATTTTGATTCATTTTACGAGAAAAAAAAAATTCGCATCAAGTCAGATCCTTTATAAAGGGGGGTGTCCAAACCCCAAATTTTGGATCCCCCGATCCGCCAACGGGTGCCATGGACGCCGCTAGAACCCCACTTTTTTCGAATTTATATGCGCAAAATCGAAATGTATACTTGTTCAAGTGGTATCATCTTTTTTTGATACTGCAAAAATTATATTGGGTTCAGTTAGTTGGTATCAAAATGCAAGTGGAAGATCAAAGTAAGCAAAGGTTAGGTACTGGGATTGCCGAACATACGATAATCCGGCGGTTACTGGTTGGCACTTTTTCGTATTATGATGCTGGGAAGCGGAAGTGGCGGAATGTCACCAATTTTGGGGATCCGGAGTGTCAATCGGATCGCATCACGGTTCGCTGCAAGCATGCACGGCAATCGTTGCAAATTCCCTATCCGTTCACCATGGAGACCGAACTGTGCTACCTGTGGGGACTGCTCGCGGGGGGCGCGTATGTGAATCGGCAATTGGAGCTCTGTGTGGATGCAAACCAAGAAGCGCCCCTGCAAGCTATCGCAGATTTGTTGGGGGTGCAGATTCAGGTCACGCCCGTTGCCCGAGCTCGGCGGAAACGCGGGGCAAAGCGCCCACCCGCGCGGTACCGCAAGATCCAGGTGAAGTTTCCTTTTGTTGTCAAAAAATTCTTGCAGAGCTTGCGATATAATCCGAAAAAACCGGGATTCCCGTCCTGGTTCGATGCGGATCAGCGAAGGGCGTGGGTGGAAGGGTACCTGAACTCCCCGAAACTCCAGTGTAACATTCGGAAGGGGACTGGGTTGCGCCCTCGCGTTCATATTCACATCGCCCAGAACGATCCTGACCTGTTCAGCTATATCACTGAAGTATTAGATACCCTTTCAATTTCATATTTATCCTATAAATGTCAAAGGCGGCTTCAAATCGTCATTCAGAAGCGCCCTGATATCTTACGGTTCGGTGACTGCTTTGAAATCGCACGACCGAAAATCCTCAGCCTGTTGGCGCTGCTCCGGGAGTTCGAGCACAACCCCTCCCTCCGGGTGAGTTTGCAGAAATTCGCGCTGACCGAGTTTCAACTGACGCTCTATGGGATCGTGCTCGCCCAGCCCCTCGAGGAGCTGGAATACACCCTGTTTGAACAGTTGTTCGCCAGCAGCAGTAACGAAATCCGCCATGAGTTCTATCTCCTGGATTCCTTGGGCTTAATCACCTACTATAAAAAAGAGAATAACAAGGAATTCCTGGGCCGCTCCATGTGCTACCTTACCAAGGTTCAACAAATCTTGAAGGCGGAAGAGAAGGAGCTCCGGCAGCAGTTGAAACTGTCGGACTCGAATGCGCTCTCGTTCCACTGCCAAGAATGCGGGACCACCATCGGATATACAGATGCCATGGAAACCCACTCGTTCGCGTGCCCGCGCTGTGCGTCCCAGAATTTAAGTCCCATCGAAACTTCCCGGTATTTCTACTATGGGCACCTTGGGCGCGTAGCTCACCAAAATAACATCCTTCAACGGGGGGTTCTCTAGCTATGTTCGCCGTTGCGCTAAGTATCCTGAGCACCGTGCTCACTTCCGGGCTAGGTGCGTTCCTGCTCCTTCGCCGGCGCAAGATCACCGCCCTCCAAGACCTGTGCTCACTGCGAAAGAACTCCATGGCATACTACCGGGCTGAACTCACCTCCCAAACTCACGCTTACAAAACCCTCATGGGCAAATATACTACTATGACGCAAGGCATGCAGATTTTTCTGCGCCAGTATAATGCCTTAACTCGTGAATTCGGGCGGCTCCGCACCCAGGCGGCGCAAGCGCCACGCCACGAGGATCTCGCGCAAATGCGGACCGTTAATGAGGACCTCACCTACGAATTCGCGAAAGTTTTGCAGCGCAACCACGAATTCGAAGAGCAAATCTGTGAATTGCGCGCCCATTATGAGGATGTTGAGCAAATCGCCATTGAAAAATTTGAACTCCGCCAGCAACTCATCCGCCTGGAGAATGCGAATCGCCAACTCTCCGAACGGAACGAAGAGCTGGAGTACGCGATCAACTTGGAAAGTATCTCCATGCTAGAAACGTACCAGGAGCAGAATAAACTGTTTGGAGCGATCGACGACGTGCGGCGCTCCCTTACCCGCATCTTAAATCCCGCGTAGGTGTTATTATGTGCCAAAGTGAGAATTGTCAACCGGATGAACTGCAACCGCTGGACGATGCTTCCAATCGTGTGCTAACTCATGCACTCAAATTTACCTATCTCTACCTGCTCGCCCGGTTCAAGCTGAAATACCGCCAAATTTCTATTATCACGCATACGGACTTTGATGGGGCGATCTCCTCGGCAATCATTTTGCAAAAATACCCCTATAGCAAGCTCTACTTCGCCAGCGCGAGTAGCCTGCACAAAGTTTTATACGTGGCCGGGCGAAACAGCTCCCCCGACATTCCCCAGACCATCTTCATTCTCGATATCGGCATCCCCGAGCACTACCGCAAACGCATCATCCGGGCCATCTCGGACATCCGGCGCCACGCCCTCATCGAAATCTTCTGGATCGACCACCACCAATCGATGTACCTGGATGAGATGGAGGAATACGTGCGGCTTTACATCGACGCCAAGGAACCGCAAGCTGCCCATCTCGTCTATAAACTGGTGAATCGATCCGACCAAGGGCGGGCGTTTCTCGATATCCTCCACAACGCCGCCACCCCCTTCGCACAATACTGGATTGGGGTCCTGAAAGAGACCGTGAAATCCATCTTCAACATCGATATGCGGGTAAGTGTCCTGCGATCGCTAGCGAAATTCAAGAAAACTCCGTTTACGCAAGAACTCCATCAACGCTACCATCGCCGCACTGCTAAACCCTCCGGCACCATCGAGAAAGTGTATAAAACGCAGAATGGCTACTGCTTCGGGTTGCTCCCCTTCACGGGCGATTCGGAACTCTACCCCATCATTCGCGAGGTGCTCCGGGACCTGCATTTGGACTTCTTGCTAGTGGAATTTGAAGATGGTAGCCTCTCTGCCTACAAAAATCGGGGGAGCCAAATTGATCTTACACCCCTCTTAAGTTTGGTGGGGGGCAAGGGGCATACCTACGCCTTCCACTTCGACCCCCAACGGCGGATCACCGATGAGTTCTTCCGCCCCCTCAATATTCCTGATTTAATTCAGACCGTGAAGGAGGTTTTATGATTATGGGTAAAAAGAGTTTTATTATTATTATAAGCTTTTTAATAGTTCTCATTGTTCTTCTTCCCAATATTCAAAAAACACTCTTTGGTAAAAGAATAATCGATAATCATCCCTTAAATTCAGATGGGTACGGTGACATTCCAGAAAATCCCTATAAACTAGATCTTGACACTTATTACGGGGAGAATTGGACTGATTTTTGGTTGGATTATGATATTCGCTATCTTAGCGTTAGATTAGAAGCTGATGAGATATATTTTATCTTCCTAGAATCATGTATATATTGGGATCTAGAGCTTTATTTTGATCCACTATATACTCAACTACTCGGGACTCCCTATACCGTCTTTGGGCACGCTTTTCGGGAATACCTCACGTTTTCCCCAAATACTACTGGGTATTACTACATCAAACTTTACCAATCAAGTGGCTTCACTTCCTTGAGGCTTGCCGTCCTGCAGGCGGAGCAATATACTATCAACACTACCGAGATCGTCCTCATCAGTGACCCAACCATCCCTATCCGTATCTTTCAAGTGGACATTTTAGAGGGGGAATATAGATGTTCGCACGACCCACTATATGCCGAATTGGATCGGGGCTGGAACTATGTTGTCCTGCCACCGAGTTACGACACGTTCCACAAAGATCTCCGCTTTGATATGCAGGCCGGCTCCTTGGCCATCATTATCGAAGAATCCTGCCTTTTCACACTCACAGGTTATTTACCTCCAAATGAAACTCCACCCGAGGATCCGCCGAATGGTACGGGTAATGACCCAACGGGGTTATTTCCAAATGATCTATTAAGCAACCTGACTCCAGTTTTTGGAGTGGGTGTATTACTCGGATTGTTGGTGCTCTATAAGATAAAGAAGAAGTGATTGGCTAAGATGCAAGAATATTGTGTATCTCCATTAGAGAAATCATTCAATTGGAGTGAGGACTTCAACCCTTATGATCGCACCCTTACTTTAGAGGATAAAGAGGAAGAGAGTACTGAGAATGGAATGAATATGCGTGTAGGTAAGAAAAGAATAAGACTAGGCATGACTAGACAAGAAACTCTGTCTTATAGGAGTTGGTTTTCTATGTCAGTAGTCGAAAATGAATTATTTCCAGATGGATTGATTCCCAAGCAGATTTATGAGATCTGCGTACCTGAAAGCGCGTATAAAAAGTATCTGATTGAAAATTTGCCACGAGGCTATGATCGAGCTGTTGCACTCTGTGATAGGTTCTTCGTTGACCTAAGACATATGAATACACTACTAAGAAAATTACCAGCTAATTTAGAGTTGGTTATTGTCGATATCAGCGAGATCGCTTATTTGGGCTTCATTAAGGACTCAAACAATCTCCAGTCAGACTTGTGTGAGTTCTATGAAATCCTCGAAGCGATGACTCAACTTGGAGCTGTCTGTGTTGTCTTCGTTAATTTTCCATTGTACAATCAGATATTCAAATATCTGCCCCGACCGAGTTGTATCAAAGTCCAAGCTGTTGCCAGCGATGCCAATGATTGCTGGGAGGCACGGATTGTTGATCCCCCAGAACTCGAGGGACGGGCCCAATTCAAACTATTCTCAGATGATATACCATTCAGCAAACGCTTTTAGGGTGCTGCAGAATCTCTTCCCTTTTTCCTTTTTATCATAGGATTTGGATGTGAAAGAAATTTGAGAAAGTTATGGAAATGTAGGTGTGGAAAAAGTTCCAATTATGATTGGCGAGAGGCAATGAGATATGTTACACATAAGAAGCACTGCAACACGTGCGGCGATGAGATGCATATCGAATCCTTTTCCATTTTCAAAAATTAATTCAAATTTGGAGTTGATAATGTAATTCTCGTCTATTTTATCTTCGGTTTAGTTGGAATTTTTTTCCTACTTTATTTCATACAGCGCTGGCGCCGATATCGCACAGAGCAGCAGCATTTTTATGTCTGTCTTGATGGACACCTTGTCCGATCGAGGGGGGAATGGATGGTGGATGCTACTTTAGAATATTTAGGTATTGCTCATGAATATGAACCGCGGCTCCAGATCGGTCGGCAGACGATCCACCCAGATTTCGGATTGGGACACGGCATCTATCTTGAATATTGGGGCTTAAATTCGCAAAATTATCTCAAGAATAAGAAACTGAAGCAGGATCGCTTCAAGAAAAGCAAATTATCTCTCATTAACATTGAGAATGACGATTTACGAAACCTGCTACATATACTCTCAAATAGTTTGAGAAGATTTGAAAAATACTTCCCTCAATTTCAAAACACTTTAACTCTTTTAAATAAATGAAAAGGTGAAAAGAATGAAAATACACGAAAAATTAAATGGTGAAATTAGAAATTGGATTGAGATACTATTAGATGTACTACCTGAAACCGAATTAGAGCGGATATTGGAAGAAACTCCG
>JAEOSY010000549.1 GCA_016840125.1 Candidatus Helarchaeota archaeon
GGAACCTGTCATGACTCGTGAGAAGAGATCGACTGTATAAACGTCATTCCCTCCTAATGTAGAGGTCCATGTAACATCAAAGATAGAACCCGCGAAATGGGCATATGAAAACCGTGATGGACCATCTCCTCCAAAATCGGACGACATCCAGTGGTCAATATACATGCCATCAAACAATTGCGGCATCCGTACTATAGGACCAACAAAAGGTCCAAGACCTGCCGTGAAATTACCATCGGAGCAGTCAAAACGGTATGTGTAGGTCCCAAGAACATCTAATGTCGTATTATAAAGGAAAATACAACCATCAAAATAATTAGTATCCAGCGGATTCTGTTTAACCATTGTGTAACTTGTAGAATTGATTGTTACATTCACATATTGGGGCGCATTGTTTTCTGGATCAGAATAATTTACCGAAAAAAGGTAGTAAGTTGCATTAACATAACCTATACTTGGATTCACCTGACCACCACTCAATACAGGTGGAATCACATTAGTTTCAGTGACATTTAGTTCCAAGTACGTAATATTATAAAACCGTCCATCATAACATTCAAAGGAGTAATTATACGTCCCGGGTACTAAAAGCGTTTGATAATGAAAGACGCAGCCATCTGCATAATTAGTATCATTGATATCCACTGGGGTCATCAAGTAAGAACTACCATTTATAGTAATATTGACATACAATGGCGGATTGTTATCGTGATCCAGATAATTAACTGTGAAATTAAAATTGGTGAATTGGTCACCAGTAGAAGGATTCACAGCTCCATCTAATAACTGAGGGATAAAGTTATTTGTGATTATGGAAAGAGTGAAATTCGCGGACCAATTGCCTGTAAAAACACCATAAGTCGCGCAGACTCGCCAGTAGTAAATACCTGTAGAATAGTTGGCTAATAGAAGTAACGAAGTGTTGATAGGTGTTTCTGGAATATATTGGGTTTCATTCAAGATGAAAGTAAAATCCGTCACATTTGATATTTGAAATGTGTAATTTACAGCACCAATGCTCAGTTTTAAGCTTGACCAAGTAAAGTTAAACCATCCATTAAAATCAACAGTTGCGTTAAGCGGTTCTAATAAGGTGATATCGGTCGTTTGGTTAAAGAATGGATTAACTTCGGGAGCAATGATCCAGTCTGTTCCATTCGCAAAGCTAGAATCACTACAATTGATCCGAAATTGGTAGTATCCGTAGGGGAGAATGGTTTCATAATAGAAAAGTGCCCCATCGGTGAAGTTTATATCTAGGGGATTATTCGGAATCATCGCATACGTTGTAGTATTAATGGTTACATTGACATAAATTGGGGCATTATTGTCGGTATCAAGATATAAAACAGTAAAATTAAACATGGTAGTATTCGTACCAAGCACAGGAGTGACCTGTGGATTCTGGAGGAGCGGGGTAAAGAAGTTTGTTTCGGTGACATTAGGCCCGAAAAATGTAATGGTGGAGTTAAAGAATAATCTATCATAACATTCGTAGGAATAGTTATACATGCCGGGTAATAGCAGAGTTACATACTGAAAGACGCATCCATCCGTGTAGTTAGTATCACCCAAGTCCACTTGGGTCATGAAATAAGAGGTACCATTTATAGTTACGTTAACGAAAATTGGGGGATTATTGTCTTGATCAAAATAAGATACCGTGAAATTGTAGCTAATGAGCTGATCTCCTGCAGTCGGATTAACTGTACCATTTATGAGTTGAGGTATATAATCATTCGTTAGTAAATTAAGTGTAAAATTTACCGACCAATTGCCCGAGAATACCCCGTAGGTTGGACAAACGCGCCAATAAAAGGTCCCTGCAGAAAAGTTAGTCAATAGAAGTAGGGAGGTGTTACCAGGTGTCTCAGGAATATTAATTGTTTCATTCAGGATGAAAACAAAATCAGTCGTATTCGATATTTGAAAAGTGTAATTGACAGCACCAATACTTAGTTCTAAGCTTCCCCAAAGATAATCGAGCCAGCTTTCAACATAAGTACTTCCATTCAGAGGTTCATAAAGGATTATATCTGTTGTTTGATTATAAAAGGGATTGACTTCAGGAGCGATGATCCAACCTGTTGCATTTGCAAAGCTGAAGTCGCTGCAATTAATCTGAAATTGATAGTACCCAAAGGGTAAAATGGTTTCATAATAAAAGAGGGCTCCATCGGTGTAGTTAGTATCCAAAACGTTGCTCGGAAGCATCGTATATGTTGTAGTATTAATAGTTACATTGATAGAAAGAGGTGCATTATTATCATTATCAAGATATATCACAGTGAAATTAAATAGTGTAGTATTCGATCCAATAAGAGGAGACACCTGGGGATTCTGAAGGAGCGGGGTAAAGAAGTTCGATTCTGTTACATTTAGTCCTACTACCGTAATAGTCGAATTGAAGAACAATCCATCATAACATTCAAAGGAATAGTTATACATGGCAGGTGCAAGGGGTGTTACATAGTGAAAGATACACCCATCAGTGTAATCCGTATCATTGCTATCCACTTGAGACATAGAATAAGAGGTGCCGTTTATAGTCACATTAACAAAAATTGGTGGATTGTTATCTTGATCCTGATAATTAACCGTGAAATTAAAGTTGGTCCACTGATCTCCTGCAGAAGGATTGACAGTTCCACTCAATAACTCAGGTGCGAAATCATTGATTATTAGGTTAAAGGTGAAGTTATCATACCAAATCCCATTAAATGGACCAGAGGTTGGGCGAACACGCCAGTATAGTTGAGCAGCAGGAGAGGGAATTAAAATGGAGGCAGACGTATTAATAGGCGTTTCGGGTATGTCAGTTAATTCGTACAGAATAAATAGAAAATCACTTGTATTAGATACTTGCAGTGTATAATTTATAGAAAGAGTAGAATGTTCTAGACTTTCCCATGTGAAATTAATTAGCCCATTAAACACCGAACTTCCATTCGGAGGAATTAAAAGCGGTGGGGGTGTGACTATACCAGTCTGCCCTGGATTCAAACTACCCTGTGAGCCACTTGCTGAAGGACCAAACCAATCAGAAGACAGATCATTATCCCTATCACTTGTTCGATATGCGTAATTGTTTAGTATAGTGAGAGTACTATCAGTCACCCACACTACATCGCCAGGCTTTGAACCCGAAAAGTCGCTCGTTTCAATCCAATCGACATGAGCTCCTGTATTATCGAACAGCCCCACTGCAAGAGGTGAATTTACCCACGGAATATTCCAGCCAGTATAAAGATGCGTATCAGTATCAGGAGTGGTAACTTCATCCAATACAACCACATAATTCTCGCGGAATATCCATCCCGCTGGAAAAGTATATGTGTTGTAAAGTGTGTTACCATCATAAATTTGAACGGTCCATCCAGTCATATTCTGATCTGGACCATAATTAAACATCTCAACAAAATCAGGGTTGCCACAAACTTCATTCAATTGAATAGTTCCAAATCCTCCTCCATAAAAGGGATTCACTTCGGGTGCATTTATCCAAGCAGTAAAATTTAGATATAAACCATCAGAACAATTAATCTGGAACTGATAAAACCCCCAATCGAACGTACTAAGGTAATAATAAACTGCTCCATCCATATAGTTCGTATCTGAACCATTGAGAGGTAGCATAGAATAGCTCGTCTGGTTGATTGTAATGTTAACGTACAGCGGTGAATTGTTATCCGCATCAAAATATGATACTGTAAAATTGAAGATAGTTGTATTTGAACCTATTATAGGATCAACTTGTGGATTTACGAGTTGCGGTGTATAACTATTGACGAAGGTGACATTTAATCCCGGAAAAACAGCTGTGTCATTTGAAAATAGAACATCCGCACATTCAAATGAGTAATTATAAACACCTAGAGGCAAAAGTGTTAGATATTGATAAAGGCAGCCATCGGTGTAATTAATATCAGAGGGGGTTTGTTTACTCATCCCATAAGGAGTCCCATTAATTAAGACATTCATATACAGGGGTGGATTATTATCCTGATCTGAATAAATTACGGTAAAGTTGAATAGAGTACTCTGATTACCTGAAGGTGGTTCAACATTGGGGGAAGTTAATTCAGGAGCATAGTCATTTGGTCGGTGACCAAAATAGGCGATGCCATTGAAGACGAGTGACTCAAGTTCTACACTGTTCAGTGGATTAAGATCCCAAATATGAAGGGTAGGCCCGTATAATAATGGTTCATATAATAAAATTGTCCATGTGGTGGGTGCCGCATTATCAATACCCAACACAGTGAGGTAGGGAAATTCAGCAATCCCTGACATTGCTGCAGAAAGCCATCGTGAATTCCCAGAATCGCCATTAACCAATGATCCAATGGTATAATCGGAGGTGATAGGGTGAGTAGTTACTATCTGAGTTGTTCCGCTAGTCCCATATTCCCAATATACACTATTCCCATTAACTCCATAGGACGCATTTGGGAGGATCCCGAAGTAACAGGGTGCGCAGATGCTACTATCAAAGAACATAATTGCCATTCCATTCATCCATTCCTTTATGATCGCTGCTTCACACGCTGCCGATGGAGCATTGTCAATCATAATAAAAACATCATAAAACGCGAGAGCGCCATTTATTACATCGGTAGAGGTAACATTTTCTGCGATTGCGCCCTGTGCTACAAGGGCATTGATCACTGATGTATAGTCATTACCCGCTCCCCCGACGAAATATGGAGGTGTGCTTGCTTCATTCAAGACTGCCACTCTAATCCCAGTAATATCTCCTGAGAAATTCATAACTGTAGGACCCAAAAACACGCTTGTAGAGTTGATAAATGTTCCATCTGAACAGCTAAAATTGTAAGTATAATTGCCCCCACTTAAGGTCGTATTATAGGTGAAAATACACCCATCCATATAGTTAGTATCCATCGAATCTTGCTTGAACATTGAATATGCGGTTCCATTTATTGTGACGTTAAGATAAACCGGCGGATTGTTATCCAAATCGGTGTAATTAACAGTATAATAAAAGAGTGTTGTGTCATTAAAACCTGAGGTAGGACTTACTTGCCCATCAACTAATGTAGGAGGATTAACATTCACCTCTGTTACATTTAAACCGGTATAAACAGACGTATTATTAGTAAATTGACCATCACTACATTCAAAGGTGTAATTATACAATCCGGGGGCAAGAAAATTGACATACTGATATAAACACCCATCGGTGTAATTTGTATCCGAAGAAGTCTGTTTGCTCATAGTAATAGGTGTTCCGTTAAGAAGAACATTCACGTAAAGAGGAAGGTTATTATCCAAATCGGTATATACAACTGTAAAGTTAAATACGGTCGATTGGTTTCCAGATACTGGAACTACGGACCCTCCTGTTAACGTGGGGGCATAATCGTTAACTATGGTACCTAACCATCCAAATGTATTGTTAATAAGAAGATGGTTATCGGCTTGTGCATATTGAACAAAAACATCATCATCCACAAGAACGACAAAGGCGCCATTCCCGTACTCCATTGCAGCAACCATATCATAAGTAGTTAAAACGACACATAGATTCGCAGCCGGTTGCCCTGCAAGATTTAATGAGGCAACTGAGCCTGGAAAATATACTTGAGTGACAAAAGTGGTAATTGGATGGGAGTAAATCAAACTCGTAGTTCCAGTACCTGCACCTGCGCCATAAGATATATTAAACCTATTGATGACACTTGAAGCAGATCCAGTTGTTTGATCGCCTGTTATAAGGAATCGCCCACCGGTTAGGACCCATTGTTCAATTGCATCAAGTTCTGCTGCACTCAGTGCAATACCACTCTCATCAAACCAGATAATTTCATAATTACTGAGTACGGTTGCGTTTAGTGTAGTAGTAATATCAGTGAAATTTGCTCCACGCGAACTCAAATCTGATGCTATAGTCGGGTAACGTGTTCTTGGATTTTGTTCCAAGTGTGCGATGACCGCCCCAATACGAACCCCTGCCAAGCTTGTTTCGTTCCAGAGTATAATGGTGCTGACTGTTGGACCAGAGTAAGGACCATCACTAGCTGAAAAGATGCTGTCGGAACAATTGAAATAATAAGTGTAATTACCGCCATCAAGAGTGGTATTATACTCAAAAATACATCCATCTATGTAATTTAAATCAGAGGGATTTTGTTGAAACATCGAATAGGTGGTTGTATTAATTGTCACATTTACGGAGTTAGGAGCATTGTTTTCCACATCTGAATAATTCACTGAAAATACAAATAACGTGGAGTCTTTATAGCCTGAACCTGGATTGACTTGCCCATTATTTAACATAGGGGGCAGTGAATTGACTTCGGTTACGTTTGGACCTATAAATGTTGGAGTCGAATTCGTAAAGCTCCAATCGGCACATTCAAAAGAGTAATTATAAATTCCCGGTGTTAGAGTACTAATATATTGGTATAAGCACCCATCGGTATAATTCGTATCAGAAGGGTTCGTTTTATTCACTGCATACGGTGTCCCATTTATCAGAACATTTATATAATTCGGAGCATTATTATCGGCGTCTGTATAAACTACTGTGAAGTTAAACGGTGTGGACTGATTACCGTCCAAGGGATCAACAGATCCTAAAGTCAATTCGGGAGCGAAATCATTCCCCATATACGTGAACGCAACATTTGTATTGACGAAAGTAAAAGCATACCACTCCGTCCCGCCAATAATGTAAAAGGTACCATTCAAGAGAATGCCAGTACTTTTCTCGTACCATGCTACTCCACCAGGTGTTGTCAGATCTTCTAACACCCAGACTTCAATAAGCCCAAATCCGGGAAGATTATAAATTAATTCTCCTGAAACATTGAATATATGGTCGTTTTCAACGATTATTGCTATTGGAACGTTATCTCCCAGGGATACTGAGGTCGGGATCCAAGAAGGATCGTGATTGCCATCGAAAAACCAGCCCCCAACAACATTAGACATAACCCTATCTGATGAATCTACCTGCCAGCTATTGAAAAAATTTACCCAAGTGACATCATAAATACTTCCCCCAACATACGAATATGTGAAGTTTGATGATCCAGTTGGTAGTATAGACGAGCCCACAGTATGATCCACGTGCATTCCGTCAAATAGTTGGCCTACCTCAACAGTAGGTCCTATAAATGGACCAAGACTTGCATTAAAAACGCCATCTGAACAATTGAAATAATAGGTATAAGTACCTGTCGTATTTAACAGAGTAGGATAGACATACCAACATCCATCGAGAAAGTTCGTATCAGACGAAGTTTCTTTCCCCATAAGATAAGACGTTCCATTAATGGTAACATTGACATAATTCGGAGGATCGTTATCGAGATCAGTATAATTCACCCGAAATGTGAAAACGGTCATTGAGGGCAGACCAACGCTGGGATCAACCTGCCCGTTGGACAAAATTGGGGGATTTGTGCCTACAACGCTGGTAACATTTGGTCCCATATATGTTGTAGTCGAATTGGAATAAAGCCCATCGTAGCACTCGAATGAATAATTATAGGTTCCAGGCTGTAGTGCGGTCAAGAACTGAAACCTACACCCATCCGTGTAGTTAGTATCGCCTGGATTTTGCGGACTCATAAGGTTTGGCGTACCATTTATCAGGACATTAACATATAAAGGTGGATTATTATCTGCATCTGTATACAGGACACTGAAATTGAACAGGGTAGTTTGATTCCCTGTTGCTGGTGCGACAGATCCCATCGATAAGCTCGGGGTGTTATTATTGGGTTGAAACATTATATTGGTATCTACATAATCAAAAGTATAGGATAATCCAAACCAGTAATTGGTTCCATTGATGAGGATTCCTGTGGATTTTTCGTACCACATCCAACCTGGGGGTGTTGTTAAATCGTCCAATATCCATACATCCACAACCCCCTTTCCAGGGAGATTCGTAGTGGTCTCACCTGAAACGTTGAATACATGATCCCCCTCCCCATCAACTGCAATGGGCACAGAACTCCCAAGGGAAACATTAGTAAAGATCCAACAAGGTGTATGATTCCCATCACCAAACAAAAATGCACCCGCATTATTCGAAACGAGGCGATTCTGAATATTGACATCCCATGTTGTCAACCCCACAAAACTAAGCCAATTAACTCCAAAAACATTTGGAGAAATTTGAGAATAAACGAAACTCGAGGGTCCGGTTCCAAAGCTTGGGATAGTAAAAGTATGGTTTATGATTAAACCATCTGTTGGAGCAGCTCTCTGAAGGGGTGTTTGACTCAATTCCTGACCACTTGAGTGTTTTTGATGCTGATTTAAGTGAGATAAACCAAATCCAATAGAAAGAATGAAAAGTACAATGAACATCCCTAAGAAAAATCGTCTTTTAAACTGCATATTCCTACACTCCTTCATCTATAATTGGGAATCTTTTGATTTCTATTCCGAAATCCTCTATGAATATTCCCTTTTATTACACACAAGGATAAAAAAATCTAACCTTACCCAAAAAATAATCATATTTAAGGATCTCTAGGTTACTTATCCGCATTATCTACTATAAGTAAATTATTGTGTTGTAACTTGTATAAATAACATAAACTCTATCGAATTAGAGTTAAGTCAATCTTCGTATTTTTTTATTAAGGTTTTACTGCAGTCTCAGTCATTATCTAGATTCATCCGTATCATTGCCTGTGGAATGGAGGAACTTGAAGGCCTCATCCAAAAGATCTTCTGCCTCTTGCTTGTCTATGACTGGTTTTGTGGTTGGAGGGCTTGGTGCCGGAGGTATCGCGGTCGTGGTTGGAGCCGGATCTGGGAGCTCCGTTGAAACGTTTCCAATATACCCTGTTTGCGGATCAACAACTGCTATACGGGTAGAGTCGCTCCGATCTAGGATCTTTTTACTCCTTTCGCTGTACTTCTTCACAATGTACCAGAAGGCATTGGAGATTTGTTTTTTAATCCAGTTATGATTTGGGCAATTCAACGTGAGTTCGGTTTTCCGGGCATCGGAGTGTTGAGTTACATCACGTAAATCTGATCCGCAGTGAGGACAAATATAAAGATGCTGAATTACTGGAATTAACCATGTCTTTATTTGCTTTATATCAAGTTCTACTTTATCCCAATGCTCATTTTGGCAAATAAGTCTGACAATGGCGGATCTTTTTTCCATCCGCACTTGTTCAACGCTTAGAAGCCCGTGACACTGCCGACAATGGAAGTTCAGTTTCATCCTGCTATTCACCCAATTTAAATCCAGGTTTCACAATCTTTGCAGACCAGAAATTCAAATTCACCGCCGCAATGGTCGCAACCTAACACATTATAATTCAGTTCGCCACAATCTTCGCACCGCACGTTTTTGATGATTTTACCACATTCCGGACACGTGGCGGAGGTATCATAGAACGGTAGCTCTGTGCGGCAGACCCTGCAAACTAAATAAGAAAAGATTCCCCCACAATTTTCGCATTTTCTCACATCAAAAGTAAGTTCGCCGCAGGCTACACATCTCACCGATTGAATGGAATTCTTACAATCGGGGCAAATAAGCACTGAATCAGTTGAACTGCTGGGTGATAATTTTTCAACAGTTCTCTTTGGTTGTGGAGTGGGCGGAGTTACTTCATCCCTAACTATTTCGAGTTCTAAGTCTGATTGTGGGGGTAAAATATCGTTCCTGAGGCGTTCGATGGCGTCCCAGAACGACGTGGAGATATTCTTTTTAACTTTTCCATGAACTGAGCAATTTAGAATAAGGGTAGTCCTCCTATCCTTAGTTTTACGCTCCAGATCTATCATATCTAATCCGCATTTCGGACAAGTGTAAATACAATTAACAACCTTGGAGATCCACTCATCCTGACTGCTAAGCTCAAATTTTTGTTTTTCTTGATGGCCTCTCTTGCAAAGGAGTTCAACTAGTGCCGCCATTTTTCCAACGATCAAGGATTCAATGCTCTGAGGATAGCCACATTTCAGGCAAAAGAATTTTTCAGGTGTTTTGGAAACTTTTTTGGATTCAATGGAGTAATGCCAGAACGAAGTGGAGATGGCTTTTTGTATTTTTCCGTGAGTGGGACAACTTAATACAAGGAGCGTTTTTTTATCCACTGTAATTCTATCTAGATTTACTAAGTCTAACCCACATCTTGGACATTTATAGAGTCTCTCGACTACTGTTGCCTCCCACTCACCGCGGGTGCTCATGTCGAGTTTACGCTTCTCCTCGTGTCTTTTTTTGCAGGTAAGTTCAACATGCGCAAACCCCTTCTTTCCTATAATTACAGTCTCAACACTTTGAGCATTTCTGCATTTTTTACAGGCGAACCGTTCCATCCATGTTTGTCTCCTATACTCCTCGACAGGTTATGACTTGGATCAATATTTAGATACAAGAACATTTATGATTTTGAATGAATAAAAACCAATACATAAAAAGAGGACCCTGTGATTGAAGGTTGGAGTCGAGACCAATGACTGAAGTGGCGAAATATACTGCCGTGAGGATATGGGAAGCGTTCATTGTAGCGTATCGGACAGGTACGCAGGAAATATATACACGAATCCAGCGCATATTAGACGCACATCCTGCATGTAAAGGCTGGAATATAAAGATTCCAATTGTTCAAAAACCCATACCCGATCTTCCTCCACTTACTCCAACCCCTGCTTTTTCAGGATCCCCTGCCACACCTGGATTCCTGGAATTTCAAGGATCTCCAGCGAAACAGCCAGTACCTTTCATGGGAATTCCATTCATCCCAGCAATCCCGTTCGTTCCAGCTGTTCCGCTAATTCCACAGATTCCGCCAAGACCTGCTCTTCCTGCGTTACCATATCTTCCCGCCGAACCTGCACCATTACCAAAAACTCCAAGGATCCCTGCATTACCGGCAATAAAAGCATTTCCGGATATCCCCGCCCTTCCAGAATTACCTGCTATTCCCGCTCTCCCAAACTCTAATCCAGTACCTGCTCAACTGCCAATACCTGCGATTCTTGGCATGCCCGCCTTACCTGCTATTCCCGCAATACCTGCCTATGATCCTGCTGACTATACTGCCAAACAAACACCGCCACCCGTTCCCGGACAGCAGCCGTCTCCTGAGGAAAAGAAAACTCGTCGGGAAGGAATAGAGGATGCCATTGGCATTGTGAGGAAATTTCAATAAAGTTTGAATTAACATTAGCTTCTCATAACACTCCCTAATTAGTTAAAAACAAAAAAATCCAGAAAATTTAAATATTATTTTAAAATTACTCCTTACTCCGATAATGAATAAAAGGCTCCTGAGGGAACTATTAAATGCGGTCTGTAAGCAAAAAAGGATTTATTATATTATTTATTTGTATTTTTTGTTGTAGTTTGGTCTTAGTTCCATCCTTAACTAATACTTCTCGCTCAATGGAACCGACAATTGAGGCTGAAACATTATTTTCTAAAGACACTGTAATTGACGAGGAGACTGGCGACTATTCCTATGACTCAGGGGATACTTTTACCGGCTCATTAGAGATTAATTTACCTGCAGACTTTGGAGTAGTTGTTGATTTTGATGGTTCAATATTTACAGCAGGGACTATTTTAACTATCAAAGGATATTCAGTTGTATCCTTTATTGGATGTAATTTAAATTATAACCAAATTAATTTCATAGAAAATTCAGAAACAACTTTTCAAGGAGGGGAAATAAGGGCGTACGATGATCCAACCGATGAAGATAATGAAATAAGCTTTCTAGATTATGCCAAGGTTACATTTCAACAAAATTGTGAAATTAATACTGATGGACTCGGTCTTACGCTCGATGAAAACCAGGATTGTCATAATACCATAATTTTCGACCATGTAACTGTAGATATAACTGAAATTGAACATCCTTATCTTGGACCTCATCGGTGCAGATTCACAGGTGACTCTAAAATTGAAATTACACACTCAACTTTCAATATTCACGATACGCTTTTTGAATTCGAATTAGATGAATTAGCTGATCCCTTGGAATATCAAGTAATAATAAGTGATAACTCGGAGATAAACATGGATGTTGGATGGGGAATCGAAGCTTCTTCAAAAGTAAGTATAAAGGATTCAACTACTAATGGTGGGACTATTTCTCTTGGAAAATTTGGTAGTAGTGATCATCAATCTGTTTTGAAAATTGAAGATTCTACGGTAATAAGTACAATAATGGATCTTAGTCCTAATACAAAATTAATCGTTCGAGGAGCAAGTACAGTAATTAATTCAATTGCGAAAGTATTAAAGGTCACCGGAGATCTATTAATTTCCGATGATAAAATCTCAGAATCCTCTATTTTAGGATCTGACTATACGTATATATCAGAAGTTGACACGGATGGATTGTCTGATCAGATTTTTTATACCTATGTGCCTGTAGGCTTTCCCGGTTCAACTATTGAAATTGATTCCTCTAAAATTTATGCCCTCACAACTGCAAGTTCCGCAAAAATATATGATTCGTCTGAAATCATAGATAGTATTCACCCTGGTCATGGGGCGAAGATAGAGGTTGAAGATTCTACCCTTTCAGCAACTGGTGGGTACTGTAATTTATATGGAAGTATAGGCCCTTTAGCTCCAGTTACTATTGGGGATAGAGCGGAAGTCCAATTCAAAAGCAGTACCGTTCAGGGGTTGATATATCCTCTAAGTTCCACAATGGTATTATTTCAAAATTCTCAGTATGATGAGTTTACCAAAACTTTTTCAAATACTGTCATGGCACGTTTTCCTGACAAGTTACTGGGGAACCTTGTAATTGTTGACATGATATCAGAGGTTGAGTTAAAGATCTGGGGTTATATTGGACCTGGTGGTGGTGTTCCAGCTGAATACATAAATACAGCGAGATTATGGATAGACGGTACTGATTATGGACATGATTTACATTTCTTTATAAATCCGATACACAGTTTTAGACCAGAGAATCATATTCAACTCATTGTATACACTGATACAATGAATTTCTACCATCATACAACTGCGAACATTGTAGATGATGATATTAATGACCCTGAAATCAGTCTTAGCTATGATGGTGACTATACCTCGACTAACTCTGGTTCTGTTCATTTTAGTGTTTCAGATGATACCGCAACGAATGTCCAGGTTTATCTCAATGAATTCCTTGAGCCCCTAGAATATCTGGGAGAACAAAGTTTTACTAGCGACCAAGACGGAATGCATCCAAATGATTGGTTTGTGTACGAACACCCATCTCTTGGGGATTTCCTTGAAGTGCAGGCTGAAAAGGAGGGGCATCAAAAAGTCGTTAAATTGGAAGATCAGAGCCCAAATTCGGGTTGTACAATGATTTATTCTCATCCGCATCAAACTAGGGGTATTGTTGAATTCTGGATTTACGCGGATTATATTGAGGGGGGTGTGAACCAGGTTATGGTGAGTTTATATGATAAAGGAAATACCGCACGAATTCGATTACTATTTGTTTTTGATTCCAATCCCTCACAAAGTTTATTGATGGTTAGAAGGGTTGGCAATACAGACTATCAATCAACCGGCAAAGAAGTTCCCTGTGATGAATGGCATCATGTGAGAATAGAATTTGACTGTTGGACAAATAAATATAGCCTGTGGTTAAACAATGCCCTCACAGATGAATATAATATGATTTATATGAAATATCCCGCTATACCGCTTGCATCCTTTCGAGCCGATACAGTCATGCCGGCAGGAACAATTGCTTATATGGATGCTGTGGATTTCTCGTGGTCAGCCAATTATTATCCCAATCGAAATTTTGAATTTACAAATACCGAAATCAGCATCCCAAGTGAGATAGGGGACTATATCGTAACTGTAAAAGCAGATGAATGGGATGTTGATCGGCCTGGTGATCAACGATACGTTGAGGCGTCTTACTCTGTTACAATAGCTGGTTCTCTCAACAGCCTGCAGTTGCCTACTCCCGATCTGGATCTACATATATATGATAATGAAGGAAGGCATGTTGGAGTGAATTATTCTACAGGGGAGATCGAAATTTTGATTCCGGGTGCATCCTACTCGGGAGATTTTGTGACTGGTACGGAATGGATCTATGTTCCATACAACGTTACGGAGTATTACGTGGTAGTGGATGCACGGGATGCACACTATCCCGAAGAAGAGTACCAACTCACTATTACAACCTATGTCCCCGAAGTGGGTGTCCTCCAGAGTGTACAAAACGAGACAATTCTAGCGGGAGAGAGCAATTACTGGGTGCCTGAGATATCTAACGAGACTGGTGAACTTATCGTTACGCCGCTTGAAACTGCTATAATGGAGGAAATAATAGATCAGCTTTATGTTTTGGAGGAAATACTTGAAGATGTCGATTGTTTTTTTCTCCGATATATATTGCTATGGTTAATAGGAAAAGCAATATTAAATATGGGTGATGCACAATCTCTTTACCTGTCAGGAAATACTTCCGCTGCTTTGATCAAAGCTAAGATCGCAAAAGTTCAGGTATGTATTAGCGAATTTATTATTGAGCTCGCAGATTATTTTGATATTCTCGAATCTGAAGTGGTCGTCGATCTTCTTATGCAAATTAATATCATTCAGAGTAATTTAAAGCTTCTTTTGGAAATATTATAAAGCAGCTCTCCAGAAGATTATTAATGGAATACTATAATCAGGCCTTTCTGGTGGATAAACCATTGAAATTGAAACGAAAGTTTAAAATATAAGAGCGATTAATGGAAGCGATTCTAATATGCCTCAAGGTTTTTGTGAAAATTGTCCTGGGGATTGTTGTTCAGAATTTACAGTTTATCTCACGCATACGGATATAAAACGCATTACCCAATTCGTGAGAAGCGCACCGGAGAGTTTTGTAGTACCCTATCTCCATAATATGCCATCTCCTTATCCCTCGGTCTTTCTAGAGGACTACGGGAAGTATGTACGATTGGGATTGATACGCAATGATGAAGATTGTGTTTTTTTAGATTCCAGTAATGGACGAAAGAAGTGTCTAGTTCATGCCTACAAGCCTATGGTATGCATTACTTATCCGTTCTCCCTCAACGACAGTTATGAGCTTGTTCCAACCAAAGATTATAAATGTCCAATGCCTTGGAGGTCATTAAGTTCGGTGGAGCGCCAAGAGGTAATTCAAGAGATTAATCAGTTCTACACAGAGTTCAAAGAATATAAACAATTAGTAAAGAAATGGAATTCCCTCTCAATTACAAAAGAAAAAAGCTTTGACGTGCTCTTACATTTTTTAACTCATGATTCTAGAGAAAAAGATCGCACATCTTCTATCTAAATTTATATGCCTGAGGGCGCGTTCGAGACCTAGTGAAATATTGAAGCACCAGAATTACGACAATTCCACCAGCAATTACCCATAAAATCGCGACTAAAATCCAATAATCAGAACTTTCAGGGGGATCAATGAATGGCACAATACTTAAGTAAGTGGCTCCGATTAATAGGCCGAGCAGTGCAAAGCAAAGGCAATACTGTGAAGGTATACTCTTGGCAGGGCGATTAGGGCGCATTTTTCCTCAAATTAAAACCCTAATTCGTTCAAAATTCCGCCCAGTAGCTTCATATCCTCGTTTCGGATGGCAAGGAGCCGATCTTTCGGATGGAGGGCTTCAATAGGGGCAAAAATTTTTGCCAAGGCAGCCATTTTATCAATTTTAACCCGTTGTTTCAGAATAGCATCCACGAAAGTGAGATTACTGGAGATAATCTCAAATACCGTCCAGATGCTATCAAATGTGAGTTTTGGTGCAGTCCGATCGAAGGAGTCGTCAACAGGGATTTCATCATAAGATTTCAAGAAAGCGGTGACTTGGAATAGGTTTCGCACAGCGAACATACATTTTTTACCGAAAGAATGGGTGGCAATCATCTCCAGCTTCTCTGGTTCATTCTCAAACATAATCCGGAGCCGTTGGAAAAAATAACGGAAGAAAAATTCCGCGGCTGTTTGTCCACTTATCTCCTTTCTTTCTATAGCTTTAAAGAAACGTTTTCCGCGTTCTTGAAGTTCTGGAGTGAGTTCATTAAATGTCATTGAAAGTGCCAATATCTTCACCTATAAAAAAGAGAATTAAAAAGGAATTATCTGATTCTTAGGATTTTATCCATTCGATAAAGGTCCCTCGCTTGTCTGAGGAGGCTTCCATCAAGGAGACTTGTTAGTTTAATTTCTAGTCCTTTCACAAAGCGTACTTTCCGTAGGAGGACAAAATCGAAGAACATAAGTATGGGGTCTAATTCCCCATTCAAATAATTTGTGATCGTTTCGTAATCCCCCTCCATCACAATATCAGGTTCTTTGGGGGCTTTGCCAAGTCCCGCCTTCATTTGATTATCTTTGATTAAAATGTGTGTGTAACCTTCACCTACAATATGCATTTCAATAGCTCTATCCCACCCTTTGATCCAGCGTTGATATCGCTTGGATTCTAGTTTAATATCTAACGCGGGTTGGAGTAAATTAACGATACCTTGTAAAAGTAGGTTCTCGGTTTCCGGAACATAGCTTGGCGCTGTTTCTTTAGCTAATTCTTCTACTGACTTTCTAGCCACTTCTTCCTTAAACTTCCGCTCTTCTTCCGCTCTTTTTATCCGCTCTTGTTCTTCTCTGAATTTTCGGTTCTTTTCCTCTTGAAGTCTTCGTTCCGCTTCCTCGAGTTTTTTTTGCGCTTCTTCTTCACGCAGAATTTGCGCTAATCGTTGTGCTTCTTCAGCTGCTTTAGCTGCTTCTGCTCTTCTTACCCGCTCTTGTTCTTCCCTGAATTTCCGCTCTTCTTCCTCTTGAACTCTCCGATCTTCCTCCTCTCGATGTTTCCGCGCCTCTTCCTCGATTCTTCTTCGAGCTTCCTCTTCTCTACGTTTGAGCTCCTCATCTTCACGTTGAATCTGTGCTATTCGCTGCGCCTCTTCAGCTGCTTTAGCTGCTTCTGCTCTTTGTGCCGCTTCTAATTTACGCTGGCGCTCCGCCGCTTCCTCAGCGGTCTCAGGAAGCGGACCTTCGACAAAATCTTCAGCTTTAGGTAATTCTTCTTCTGGAGTTTCTTCATCAGGCTTAGTTGCATCCGCAAGATTTTTCCAAATTTCCCGATCTGGGTCTTCAGCCAATTTTTTCACCCAAAATTTCCCATGAATTTTGATATTAAATTAGAAGGGAATCTCCAATATATATTTCATCAATTGAAGATATCTAGTTAAATCGAAAGATCAGGAAACGAGAAAAGATCTTGGTGGATATGGGTTGAAAATTTAACATGATCTATATGTTCCCTGATTTAATTCAACTTTACCAGCTTTTATCAAGATCTCGAGATGCTTCTCCAGCATTATTTTTTCTCCTGCTTCAAAATAATCCTTTGGCTCTGGAACTTTGCCATACATGAGAGCTGAGGCAACTAATTCTTCCATAGTTTTTGTTTTATCAAGAAATCTAAGAATCTTTTCTTCACGTTCTGAAATTTTGTTGAGATAAAGCTGCAAGTTCTCTGTAATTCCCTCATCGGAAAATAACCCTTTATGGCTTGTAATCATGATTTTAGGCGAATTTTTCATCAGCGCTTTTATTGAAGTTTCAAAAGTAGAAATGTCGGAATCCAGCGCCCCGTACCATGGACCGAAGGAGGTCAGGTCAACGTCACTCGAAAATATAATGGATTTATTAAGGATTTCAAAACCACAATGTCCAGCTGAGTGTCCTGGTAGATGGAGTACTTTTACTTGGATATGTCCTAAATCAAAGATGGTTCCATCAGTAAATATATTGACATCGGATAAAGGGCGATAATAGAATGATTTAAAATAGGAATTAAGGAGTTTTTGGAGTTCAAAATTACTCGCTATACCGTAAATTCTGTAAAGTTCCTCCAATGAAGTTGCCATAAGTTTATCATTCTCGTGGATGTATTTTTGGCTCGAGGGGACAAATTTTTCACAGGGAATGTGATCTTCATGTCCATGGGAATAGAGAATGATATCCGGAGCTCCAAAGGTTTTAATTATAGTCTTTAGATTTCGTCTCCCCGCACCTGAATCAATTAAAAGTGTCTTCTGATCGTTCACAAATAGTGAATTGGAATAGGGATACCTTCCATCATCTTTACTTGGGATGTACCAAACTTTCTCAGCAATTTCCTGGAACATAGTTTGAATACACTCCATACTTACAACGAAACGACTAGAACCCCATTTCTTTCAATATTGGACTTAAAAGAGCAAGTTCTTCATCGCGAACCTTTTGCAACATTTCCTCAGTTTGAATAGTTGCAATTGGGGCAAGCCATTTTAAAATCTTCCCGAGTTTTTTAATTTTTATCTTTTTTGCTATGAGAGCTTCTGGAAGATTTATACGCGCTAAAATAACTTCTTCAACTACTTGGAGATCAGCGAAGCTCAAAGATGGTGTTTTGTAACCAACCCCATTCGTAAAAACCATATCTGAGATAGTGTTGATATGCATAGTAACTTCGATAAGCTTGGGTACAATCAACCCAACGTCTTGGTTTTTTACAGCATCTTGAATAGTTTGTGCGATTTTAGGTGTATCCTTATACATCGGGTCTAAACGTTGAAAGAAATACTTAAAGAAAAAGGATGCCATTTGGATATCCGTGAGTTTTCCTTCAACAAGCCCATTTAACACGGATTTCACGCGATTTTCAAGCTCTTCCGGGAGAACTTGAAAGCGAATTGCCATTGTCATAGATTCATAATTAAATTGAATTATATGTAATTCTTTCGATAAATGAATTTTGGGATTTTTCTGTAAAAATAACGAATCAGGCAAAATTGGGCTGAAAGAAAACAAGTATCTTTTAAGTTTAGATTTAACGGGCTTTCAGTTTTTGTACAATTGGCGGTCTTTGCTTATAGAGAATCCGAAATCCGCAATGGGGGCATTTAACACC
>JAEOSY010000550.1 GCA_016840125.1 Candidatus Helarchaeota archaeon
GTAAGAAAGTCGAATATTTTATCGCAATAACTACAAAACCGAAAACAATTCTTGGGACTATCTTTATGAAGCTGAAACAAATCCTACCGAACATCAGAACAATCCTAAATTCCTCCAATGAGGAGTTCAAACCGCCGTTAAGGACCTTTTCAGAAGATGAGGTGCAGAATATTTTCAATTCCTTCGCAACCAAGGAAGATGGAGTACAACTTAGCTCGATTGACTCGGGTTCAATGATTATCTCCTCAGATTTACGTGAGAAGATCGGAGGTGAAATGTTCCATTTCTCCAACAATGTGAAGGGGGTGAATGTGGTTAGCTTTACTTTAAACGGAGGATACCTCGTCTGCGATTATATACCCGATCCCACCATCCAATCCAAAGGTCCTATGAGTTCCACTCTGTTCGACGCTTCGAAACGAATAATCTACATGCTGAAGAAAACCGCTATCACCAGCGTTACTTGTGAGTGTAAAAGTTACTCACATTTTATCTACTATTTAAAAGAGGGGATTCTGAGTACCTACATTTCAAAAGGGAAGGTACGGCTGGGACTCATACGGATGATGATCCCTCAATACGTGCGAAAGATTAACCGGCATTTAGCGGAGATCGAAAAAACATCTCAACCTTCATTTGATTTCAACGCAATATTAGAGGGACTAAATTTTGATGAGGAAATAAAATGATTACCGATTTAGCTTCTCGAACGATCACGATAAAGGTGGTTTATTTCGGTTGTGCGATGTCCGGTAAGACAACCTCGTTGAAGCGAATTTTCGAGCGGATGGGTAAAATTGAGGATTTAAAATCAATAGAAACTCAAGCGGGACGGACCCTATTCTTCGACTGGGGTTCGATTACCTTTGAAAGTAAAGGGTGGAAAATCAAGGTGGATTTGTGGAGTGCAACGGGGCAGGATTTCTACGCTGAAACTCGCCCGATGATCCTGACGGGAGCCGATGGGATCATTTTTGTTGCGGACAGCCGGTCTAGCCTTCTCAAAGAGAACAAGGCTAGTTGGATCGAGCTTATGACATTGATCACCAACATCACCAAACGGATTCCGGTGGTGATTTCTCTGAACAAACGGGACAATCCAACAGCCATTCCTGTTAATGAATTTAAAAAACGTTTGGAACTCAACGATTCGACCGCAATCTTCGAAACCATTGCGACTACAGGCGTAAATGTGAATACCTGTTTTAAAACGGTCCTCCAAAGAATTTTCCACTCTTAAATGAGTTGTGGGAGCAATGATGAGTTTAAATATATTTCTACGAAATCCATGTCAAATCAAGAATTACAGTTCATCGAATATTATAGGAGGATGATGTCTCATGCCGGAATCACTTGATGTGTTGTTTTTAGTTCCCCCCATGCGTCCTGTTCTTAGACCCCTAGATGTGGTCCATATTTTCTTCAAGCATTCTCAGGGCACAAAAAATATAATTTCTGTGCATCTGGGACTCTTATCAATAGCAGCATATTTACGCAATGAGGGGTTTTCATGTGGATACTATGATTTAGGGCATTTTGCAGGAAAGCCCAATTTGGTCGGGACCGTCTCGGGGTTGTTAAATCGCTACAATCCAAAAATTGTGGCCCTTACATCTTACACCAGCAATTTCAACTCGACCCTGGATACCATTAAAATTATCAAAGACATTGATCCTGGTATTCTCATCTGTGTGGGAGGACCCCACGTAACCTTCCTGGATAAATATAGCATTAAAGAGTCGAAAAATAGGATAGATATCATCGTTCGAGGTGAGGGGGAACGCACGATGCTTGATATTGTGAAATATTATTTGAGGCGATCATCTATTGACTCGATTGAGGATGAGGTGCGCGGGATTACTACAGTGAGAAGGCGGACGGATGACCAAAAATTATTAACAAACGAAGAGTTAAGTCTCTTTCCGCCATTAGCCCTTGATTTAATCCCACAACGTGAAAGGAATAATTACATATACATTCCCCTAACAGCTACAAGGGGTTGTGCCTACAAATGCGTATTTTGTATCAACCCAATCTTTTGGTCACAAAATGTACGTTTCAGACCTCCTGACAAGGTAGTGGAGGAAGTCAAAATTGCTGAAAAGCTCTTTGGGAAGAAGATCCTCGTCGAATTCTCTGATACGATCCTCCCGATCAATATGAGACATTTCGAGAGTTTGGCAGATCTCTATATTAAATCTACTAATACGCCTATAAAAATGGCTCTAACACGCGCTAATCTTACCGACGACCGCCGCCTGCGGATTATGAAACGGCTGGTCCAAGAGGGAGGGTACATTTCTATCGGGGTGGAAAACTGCAATCCTACGATTCTACAGAACATGGGGAAGCCAACGTGGGAAATACAGCTCGAAGCATTGAAGAAGCTAAAAAAGTTTCAGTTAAATTCAATTCCCACCTGGATGGTAGGATTTTGCGGTGAAACCACAAAGATCCAATATCAAAATGTGGAAATGCTTGATTATCTTAATAGAAAAGAGCTTATCCAATCTGCAATTTTAAATATCTGGATTCCAATTCCAGGGTCCCGCCCCTTCCAAACTCCAGAGAAATACGGAGTAAAAATCCATACTAAAAATTGGGATTTTTATGATCGCGCGGTCTATCCACCCCCTTACTCTCTATTCGACCCAAGCACAGGCGAAACGACTCTCACCGAGGCCCAAGTATGGGCATACTTCATTTCAATGATTGCTATGCAGAATAAATGGAGCCGTGAAAGACGGGGAACGGGGATGATTCAGATCACCCAGGAAATGAGAGAGATCCTCAAAAATCCAGGACTCCTATTTTATTCACCAGCGGGGGAAGCACATAACACGATCTATGAGGATGCCTTTGTAGAATATTATGGGTTATTCAATTTCCTTAGAAAAAAGAAGAAAAAGAAGTCAATGATTAATAAACTTTCTAATTAGGGGCTGAAATTAACAGGTAATTCCGCCAAGCGCCTCTTTTTTAATAGCACTAGGAGAATGTTCCACTTCTTTCTCATGCAAATTAACATGTTCAGAGACGACTTTCACGTACTTCCGGAGAGTCACTTCAGAAACTTGCGCGAGTTCAGTTAAGGTTTTCTGCTTGATTGCTTTCTTTACGGTGAGTCTTTTTGCGCTGTAGTAAATGATGGCGGCTGCCAATCTGCGCGGTGAGGAATTTATCTGAGAATTCGTTCTCTTTAGGATCTCCAGGATGATTCGAGCAGAAGTAATAAACTCGGTCGCTAATTCCAGTTCTGTACAGAATTTAATGAGATAGAAGGATGTGGGGTACCTCCGTATTTTGAGATTGAAGTGGTTGATGAGTAGCCGACAGTATTTACGAAGATTCTTTTCAGGAACGCCCGTAAGGTTTGAAAACGCTTTCAACGTGAGGGGGCGTTGGTTTTGATTACAGGTAATGAATAGGCTAGCGACTACTAAATTTTCAATAGAGCGCCCTGCCGTTAACCGCGCGTTTACGCCTCTCACATACAATCGGAAAGCCCTCTGGTAAATTTGAGGGGGGATTTCGAGTTGGCTGGCGATGATGTGGAATTTCTGGTTAGCTTTCTGAAAATTCCCTTCAATCGGGGTATTGAACTGATTATTCAATTTCGCCATACGCGAAAATAACAGTTTCTTTTTAGGGGATAATGTTTTATAGGAAAAACCTGTGCGTCCACCATAACTCTGTAGGGGGTGAGGTCGGTCGACTTCGGTGTGGGCGCTGTCAGACGCTGGAAATGTCTTGGAACTCACCCTCAAACTTGGTTCATGGACTACCGCACAACTTTGACACACAAACACCCCCTGATGTTCAATAATCTTTGGATTTTCACAGCACTCGTAGTATCGGACGAGCATGTTTTCATTCGTACTTAAGCTATTAACAAGCACCACGTCTTTTCACTTCCTTAATTAAACAAAATCTTTCATTATGGTAGCCAGCGGTTGGGAGAATTTTTTGAAATGCTTCAAATTTCCACTCATAAGTTGCGCCTCATGCTCAGGAAAACATTGCTGGAAGCGCATTTCAACAGTCTCTAGCAATACTTGGATTTTCTGGTCACTCTCCGTGGTGTCGGACAAGATTGCAAATGAAAGACTCCCGTTCCACTTGAAAGTAAATTTGTAAGATTCTGTCATGATGATTCTAGTAGGATTTCCAAACAACTCTTTTGAAAAGATCGAAACCGCTGTGAGAAAATTGGAAACTATTTGTGGATCTTCATCTAGGCTCCCATACCGTTTATGGAAAATGCATATTCCATTTGGTTTAATGATATACAAATTATAAAACATTTACGACCTCTGCATCTTTTTCGGCGAACCTTTATAACTAATGCTGGTAATTTCCTCCATGAAGATCTTAGTCTTCATCCACCTTCAAGCTCAAATCAGGGTTTGAAGGATGATCAATCTTAAAATTCAATCTTAAAATTTAAATTACTAAGGGAAAAAAAAGGGGAAATTGAATTTAGTTTGTCATTTCTCTGGAAAATCCTAGGGCCATCACGCTGAACGCAGCAATATCCAAAGCCAGGGGAATCCAGTGCAGGTCGGTGAAAACGTAGCCAATGGGCGCACCCGCGGACGATACAACGACTCGCAAAAGTACCGACACAAAGAAGATAGTAAAGCCGATCCCGACTAAGAGGGGGTTGATGACCGAGAGCCGTTTTTGGAAATAGCAGAAATACCATGTTACTGTTAGCAAGAGCATCACTGGAATTGACATCATGAAGATGATGGTATGCAATGTTTCTGCACTCCCAGTTAGACCGAAGAACACACTGATGAGAAGCGTCCATAGAACAACCCAGCTGACAATAAATGTAGATCGTAACCGTTTGCGGTCAGGCATCCATATAATCAAGAAGATGACGAGATTTAAGCTCACAATTGCTAGGAATCCGAATAGGCTAATCAACGATGTCACCTGCGTCACGGGCATGATGCCACTGAGACCCAGCGTGCTATCAATGCGATCATAGGCGATAAACAGAAACGAGATGGCGATGACGAAAGGTATATCTGAGAGGTATCGAGGAGAAGCGGAGAGCCATTTCCGTAGCATAATCACCACTATCAGGCTGAGGAGCCCAATGTGAATGAGGAATTCCGAGATAGTTGTCCAATAAATTAGAGCTGTGATTTTTTTTGCCTCCTTTTGTTTTTTTCAATCCAAACTTTTCCCTTTCTAAATTTTTGAAATCTAGAACCTAAACGAAAAGCTTCAAAACACAGTGGGAAAAAAGAGCTTAAAAGCCCCCCCCACATTTTTTTCAGGCGAGGGTAATTCACTCTTACAGGATCTTAGAACATCTTCTGTTACTACTACTAATAATATGCCTCTAACGCTTTAAGAACTGCACATAAATTAGGAAAGGCGCACAAAATAAGTTATTTGCATAAAAAAGGGGGATTAACTTGAGTTTTTACTCAATTGTGCATTGACCTGTTCGATAACATTCTGGTTGTAGAGCCCCTTAAACTTATGATTTTGCCAGCCTCGCTTCAAGCGATTTACGAGTTGCGGCATACCCAATTGATGTAGCGTATAGCATAACTGCTCCAAGTTGGGTTCTTTTTTAGTGATTTCTTCAAGTGCCTCATCCTTTGTTACTAACCCCGAACGAATGCGGTAGGACCACATCTTCCGCTTCTGGTCAAAGGTGGTGAGGGCATTAACGAGCCCTCCGATTCGACAGTCAGTCCCGATTAATTCCCCCGTAAGCAGGTCTCTAGGGGGTGCCCACCCATATTTTTCTAATAATGCAAGTTGGTCCTTTTTTGTGGAAATTTCGATCGCTGTAAGCCCGATATCATACACTTTGAGCTTGTTAAATTTCTTTCGTTCCTTTGGACTCAAGCCGTACCTTGTAACTAGCTCACTAGTAATATCCAGAAACTCCCTCTGTAATTGGGGAAAGTCCTCTTCCCTAGAAAATCGCTGTATAAGTGAAAGACAATCATTGATTGTCCCCTGATAATTATTCCAGCGCTTTTTCAAAGAGGGGAGGGTGTAGAGGAAGGGGTCGACTACTTTTGTCTTCCGACTTTTTTCAAGATTGAATCCTGTTTGAATTTCCCAGAGGTCCAACCCAGTTATTACGATGGGTATATCGTAATTCAGTAAAAACCGGCTTAGGATAGGTACATGCGCGAGCCCGCCACACACTTTGCATTGAATTCCCCCAGTCGAGAGTGTGGAAATTCCAAATCGAAATAACCGATTCAGTAACGGCTTTGGAGCCTTGATGAAAATATGATCCACGCCCAATTGGTCCGTCAACCTATTAATATTCTCTTTTACCCCATCATAGAAATTTCCTTTATCCGTTGTAAAGGCGAGAACGTTTAAATCATATTTCTCCTTAGCTAAAATCAGCGCAACGGAGCTGTCTTTTCCACCACTCAGGGCCACCAATGCGTCATACTCATGTTGTTTCCTCTTGACTTTGTTGAAAATTTTGGGTAACTGCGTTTTGGCGTTCTCACGGTACTCAAAGAATTCTTTCGAGGAGTTCTCCCACTCGAGGCACTGGTTGCATTGCCCGTTGGGGGTGATTCGGATGGGTTTGCTTAATAAAGTATCGTAAGTCTCGATATTTAAACATCTTTTGCATTCTGTTGCCATTTTTTCACCACTGGTTTTTGGTTTTTTAGTAAATTTAGGCATTGCCTATTGAAAGGCGATCTACAATCTACCCTTAGACTTACAACATGTTCTCAAAAAAGGTTAATAAGCTCCATGCGTTAAATGGTATAATCCGTTATGAAAAACCTAATCGCCCTCAGCGTTCCCATTTACAAAGGATTCACTCCTATCTATGCTTTTTTAGCCACCCGCCGATAAGATGGAGCACGCTCCCACTTAGAACCTCCTTTACCATCGCGAATTATCGCCCCAGTTCAGGTCATTCCCCTACCACTGGTTTTCCATTTACTTCTTGGAGGTCTCCGTCAAGGGTGGGGGGCTTAAAAATTTACCTGAGTACAAGGTTATGTAGGATTGCTCTTCAAATAAGGCTCCTTTATTGATTTCAAAACCCTTGTGAGAAGGTGAGCAAAGATCAAAGTTTTACAAGACTCTGTTGCAGTAGGAGTTATGAAGGGTGGAAACGAAAATGGGCAAATTTGTAATGTGTGTAAATTTATTCGAGGTGATTTGAGTTGTTAATAGATTTCGGACAGCGAACAGTTCAAAGTAAGATTGTGTTCTATGGGTGTGCCATGTCAGGTAAATCCACGGCACTGAGGGGTCTCTATGAGCAATTGGATGGGGAAGGCCCGCTAGTGTCGATTGAGACCAGCCACGCCCAAAATAGCCGAACCCTTTTCTATGATTATGGTCCGCTAAGGCTGAAATTCGGTATGTGGAATCTGCAATTAAATTTCTGGACCGCGACAGGCCAGGACTATTACTGCGCGACGCGATCCACTGTGTTGCAGGGAGCTGACGGAATAATTTTTGTGGCGGATTCCCAAGACGCCTTAGTGGAGGATAACGTGAAGAGCTGGAAGGAATTAAGAGCTTTCTTCGGTGAGAGGTTGGAGAGTATCATTCCAGTTTCTGTTTGTTTAAATAAACGAGACCTCCCGAATATCGTCTCCGATGATCTTATGAGGAAAGCCCTCCAGCTCCTATCGAACACTCCGATTTATGAAACGATTGCCACCAGAAATGAGAACATCTATCCTGCCTTTCGACAACTGCTTGAATGGATCTTCCAAATTCATAAAATAGCGAAGACGTCCATCATGGATCAATTAAAATAGAGCAGTTTTAAGTTTGATCGTCCTTCAAACTTAGCGGTTTGAAAGTGAAGGAAGGTTGAAAATCTTCCAATTGAGTAATACTCGTATAATTTAAAAAGTTATGAAAGTAAAATGCGTAAATCCAATTTTTACGCAGGAATTTCGCCCCTCTTCCAATTGAGTTTTAGAGAACTTTATAAATTTCAATGTTTAATTAAAAAATTGAGGTTCACCTTTTGATTGAACGAATGATAATAAAGAGATTTAAGTCAATAAAGGAACTGTCGCTAAATACGAAGAGGATAAATGTTTTAATTGGAGCACCAAATACAGGTAAATCTAATGTATTAGAGGCGTTAGGGCTTTTTTCGTTCTTACCTTATGGCGAGATTAAGGAGTTCATCCGATTTGAGAACATAGGTAATCTATTTTTCAACGATATCATAGATGCGGAAGCAATCATTTCTATAGATGATCTTAATTTGACTTTATCCCAGAGTGAAGTGAGTTTTATTATATCCTATAAGTTAAACGATCAAGAAGTCGCAAGAAGTAACTTTGACTATGATGGGAAGAGCTCAGGAAGTCAGAAAAAGAACGATGATGCATTAAGGAAATTTAAATTCTATAGATATAGTGAGAGCCTCCTGAAATTTAATCAGACAGAGTATAAGTTTCTCCTACCACCTTATGGGCGGAACCTATTTCGCGTAATATTCAATAATGGGGAGTTGAAGGAGTTAGCGAGTGAGTTTATCAAAGGATTCGGATTGAAGCTGATGTTCAAACCCCAAGAGAAAAAGATTGAACTCCTGAAGCAAGAAGGGGATGTTTTTGTTTCCCACCCATACGCTCTAATTTCCGATACCCTCCGCCGAATGATTTTTTACATGGCAGCCATCTGCTCGAACGAGAATTCGGTACTAACCCTTGAAGAACCAGAAACGAAAGCGTTCCCTTTCTATATAAAATATCTCGCAGAATTGATAGCGAATGACCAGAATGGGAACCAATTCTTCATCACTACACACAACCCTTACTTTCTCCTTTCACTCATAGAAAAAACAAAACTTACGGATCTCGCAGTCCTTCTGACTTATTTTCAGAATGGGCAAACTAAGATTAAAGTTTTGGAGCAGAGCGATCTCGCAGAAATAATGGATGAGGGACTTGGGATTGATGTCTTTTTCAATACGGAACGGTTTTTGGAGTCTGATGAATGATCCTAGTGGAATGTCGACCTGATTTCATCTTGATCAAGACCTTAACTGGCTTGCCCAAGAGACAAATTCCACATCATCAGGGGAAACCCGAGATTTGTAAATCATTGAAAAAGTCAACGCTTTGCAAGGGACTCATTGACGAAGATCCAGGGACCGCGCAACCCCCTTACCTCAATAATTTGGAACCCCTCAAAACCTCAACTGAAATGGATTTGAAAGTGCTTGCGGATAGGAAAAGGAGGAATCTTGTCATCATCCTCTGCCCTAAATTAGAGGATTGGATCATTAAATCCGCCAAAATTGCTAAACTAAATATGGAGAAACAGTTCCGCCTACCTCATGATAGTAACAGACTCCATCGCATTATCAATTATCGCCTAGCTAACTTTCAGCAACTGCTTGAGACGTTACGTGGTCATTCCCCCCGGATCAACACCTTAGAAAAATATCTCAAATTGACCCTGGATAATGAATCTTAAAATTTCTAATCAAATTATATTTAATCTCAATCGTTATTCTTCCGCTTCGAAGGGGCAAAATTAAAAAGGTTCCACAAACTTTGATAGAAGCCTGCCTGATATATGGGTGACCGATAAAAGTAGGGATCCGGAAATATATACTGCTCTTCGATCGGGTGGTTAAGAAGCTGGTTCGTGCCCACCTCTACAAATTTACTTGTCCAAGAAACCCCCCCAAAAGGATTGCGTTTATTTTTCCCGATAGATCGTCTTTCAAACCCGTAATACCTCATGAGCAATTTTGCAGCCTTTTTCACAATTTCTACGTTTCCTGCTTCCAGGGTGTGCAGCCCCACTCCTTCCAATGCCCGTTCTGCTTCGAGAAACTCTAGATATTCTCGACGATAGGTGTCTGGAACAGCCAAGGAGAGGTGGGTCAAGCTGTACGAGTTTAGATAGTTCTCTAATTGCGTTCGAATGCGTTCTCGTTGTGTTTTACCTCTATATTGTGAGTCGAGTGATTTTATCTTCACTTCAACTCCCCTCAGTTCATAGGTGGTTTGATTTCGGAGGACATCTCGGGCACCTATTCTATCCCCACGTGCATCAGTGGGAAAAATGCACAGATCAATTCTCTTGGGCCGTCCTTTCTCGCCGTCATGTGGGGCTGGGAGCACGGGTTTGAAAGCACCTGATTCGATGTGAGAAACTCCAACGTATTTATTCTGCTTGTGGTAATAGTTCTGTAGAACTCTAATGAATTCCGTATGCAGAGTCGGTCCTGACTTTCTCCGAGGTCCAGTTTGCCGTTTCCGTCTTAATATGTTCTTAGTGGCTACCTTTTTCTGCACCATAAAGGATTCTTTTGAGTTATCTGTTGTTACACCCCTATGTCCAGGTTTGGGTCTCACAACTCTTTGGGTTATGCAGTTATGGTTCTCCGGCATTTTATGACGGGGGCAAAACATCCGTTGACATGCTTTGCAGCGAAAGGGGAGGTGTGAGATCACCGCCCCACATTTTGCACACTCATTTGACGTCATATCACTCCTCTTCCACGTATTTTAATACAATTCCAAGTATAAAAATACAATTTTCTGAAAATTTAAAAAGAGGATTAATTCGAATTGTACTGAGATTTCGAGGAGGATCTAAAGTCGAAAATACTATAAAATTCGAAAAATTAGTCTAGTTTACGAAAGGACTTCCCAAATTCCATATGTTTATAAGAGATAGCTGTCAAATGAGTTTGAAAAATAATCTCTATTGGAAAAAAATTCTTTCAAACAGTCAATATTTAACTGTAGGGTGAGTGAAATAATGAAAAATAACGATGAATTTTTTAAACAGTTGGACGAAGAAATCAAGAACGCTAAAGGTGACCCTGTAAGTCTAAAATGGCACCAAGCGATTTTCCAGAATTTTCGACAAAAGGTTCTAGATCTTAATGATTCGTTCCCCTATGATTCAAGGAAATGTGTCTCGGATTGCGGCGGAAAATGCTGTTGTAATAATTCAGTCCAGCTCAGTACCTATGATATCTACCAAATTGTTACCTCCCCCATAGCCATTCAATTGGGATTGGGTGATACGACCAAATTATTCGAAGGAACTAAACCTCGCCTATTCCATTATATTGATCCCAACTCTGGTATTCCACGCGCGAGAATTTTTAACACTGAAATTAGTGAAGACCTCAGCGTGTGCCCTTTCCTTGGAACTACGAAAATGGCGAGGTCGAAACGGGATTTAATTAATCTGCGAAAAGGGCTCCATTGGAAAATCCCCAACCTCTATGCAAAAAACGGAACGCCCGCCCGCCTTTGCGTTCTACAGACCGTGAAACCGACGATCTGCCGATCCAGTCCGATAGGACGCCTCCAAGAAGGAGGGCGTGATGGGGAACCCCCGCGGGACTATTATTTCCTCCAACCCCCGCTTGAGAATTGTGTGTGCGTCAAAACCGCAAAGCGGGTGAAATTGAGGGATTTCCTCACCCAGTCGAAAGTAAATGAGTACTACCAAGCAAATACTGAACTTAATGAGATACTTGATAAATTGGGACCGCCGCATGATCCCTCGCCCCCTTCATTAAGGGAAGTTCTTCTAATAGTCCTGTATGATTTTGACTTCCCTCCGGTGCTTCATGGGCTTGACCCTGTGAAGGTGCGCCCGACCTACAATGCTCTTCTCACAACCGCCGCCCAACTCATTGACCATTGGGAGCACGACCCCGAAAAAGTCGGCAAGATTCTTCGCGCGTTCCACCTCGATCTTGGTGAGGAGGTTGTTTACCAGGATGATATTAAAGGTTATCTCGCTGACTATATTACCGAATTTGGAACGATCACAAAAAACTTCTGGTTGCCATAGTAAATCCCTCTGATTATCGAGTGACTATTGGTCTTTAGTAAATAAAGGCTTTGTATTGAGACCTTTTTGTAAAGTTAAACCTAGAAAATTTAAAAATGGTAACGATGCATAGATAATAATAGTATAGGATTTTTGGAGGAGGGAAATTGGTCCGTTGCCAGTTTTGTCGGGGATTGGCGCGCTGGAACCCACGGTTTTTCAAGGAAATACGGCGAAGGCGGCGGAAGCCATGGAAAGCACTGACTGAAGTGCAGAGGAAGGACATACGGGAGGAATTGAGGCAGGAAAGTATCCACATGATGCTTAACGGGGATGGGAGACCGCATGTATGTATTATGGATATGGACATGGATCTGCCCGTTCCAATCGAGTGGGAGGCGTCCGTGACCATCAGGAACTGCCCCGTAGGAATCATTGACAGTCAGCTAGACTTGAGTGACCTGGAAATTCAGGAGATAGGTGTAATTAAGGGGCTGGAGGAACTCTCCACGCTGCGGCAATTGGACCTCAGTGGAAACCAACTAAGGGAGATTGCGGGTCTGGAACCCCTGACCGCCCTTGAACAGCTAGACCTCAGCAAGAACGCAATTCGGGATCTATTCGGGTTGGAAGGGCTGCATGTGTTAACGGCTTTATCCTTATTTCAGAATAATATCCGAGAAATCAAGTATTTAGAAGGGTTGGATAGCTTGAAAAGCTTGGATCTCAGCGAGAATCCGATCACCAGAATAACGGGATTGGAACAAGTCGCGGGGTTACGCTCACTCGAGCTCTCGCACGCACGGATAGTCGAGATGGCCGGGCTGGATTCGTTACTAAAGTTACAGATCTTGGATCTCTCCTATAACGGCATTTCAGAGATTAATGGTTTGCAGTACTTGAAAAACTTGCGGTCATTGCTCCTAGTAAATAACGAGATTACCGAAATAGGCGGGGTGGAGTCGTTGGATAAATTGGAGAAACTGTCCCTCTCCAATAACCGCATCCGGGAATTGTGCGGGTTAAATGCGGTGGCTAATCTCCGAGAACTCAGCTGCAACAATAATGAAATTTGCCATATAAGCGGGTTGGAATCATTGAACAGACTCCAAATACTGAGCCTCTCCGGTAACCTCATCACAGACCTTGGCGGCGTGGAGTGCCTTCCGAACCTCACCGAACTCTACCTTGCTAACAACGCCCTCACCTCGGTTGAGGAAGTGGCGAACCTCCCCCATCTCCAGATTCTAGACCTCTACAATAACCCGCGTTTAAACCAAAAGGTCCTTAGAAAGGTACAGATTGAATGCCCCAACCTAAAAGTTTATTTCGACTGGGAAAAACCGAGCAGAGTTTTTGAGAAGGGGTCGGATTGGGGCGAATTCTCACGGGATTTCTAATCTCAAGCAAAATAAAAATATTTGACTTTTATTTATGGGACAAATATGATTTTAAAATCCTATATTAATTCTCTTTTTTTGAATTCTCTCACTAAATTCTCTCTAAGTTCTGCAAATCCGTCTGGAGTAGCTACGTAGGAAATGTATCGCACTCTTTCTAAATCTGAGTGTATTTTTGAACATTCTGAACGCTGACAAATTAAAATAAGCTCTTTATCCATACCGTCATCTTTAGTTGAAAAAAAATTGGATAATCTTGGACGCTATTAAGCTTTTTGTTCCAAAGATGGTATGCTACTCTCAATTTCCCAAGCGGCAACGATCCTCGGGGTGTGTTGTAAGACATTTATTTGTTATTTCCCCACATTCACGACAAAAACCATCTACTCCATTATAGGGCAAAAAATTCACCTTACTCTCGTAAGATTCTTGTTATCTTAAAGATACTGTACCCTACCTCATAAACTTTTATTGAAAACCCAATTGGAAATTCTCAAAATAAGTGAGAAAACCTACCCCAAAGTTGGAGCGCCTAGACCTCGTCATCCGACTGACAAGGGATCATGTTACAATATTTACCTTCAATAGAGCCAAATTCTAATCTTTTGTAAAATTCTCTTACCAATATCTTTCCAATTGATTCCGTTTCTTCTGATAATTTCATGAGTTTATAGAGACTTTAACAATGATCCCAAAAATATTTATTATTCAACCATGAAAATTTCAGCCAAAGCCTCGTAAAATAAAGAAGTAAAAACCAGAGGAGCTGAGATCTATGAAAGACTTGTTTGTTGAAGTACATGGAAAGAAAATTGAACTTCACAAGGAGACATGGGATGAGTCTGGTCTTCCACCTGGTTTTTCACTTCCAGGGATTTCTTTAGATTTAAATGGATTACACGTTAAAAGCATTTTAGAAATAGAGGGATTGGGTGCACTTTCCGTTCTCGAAACATTAGATCTTGGAGGGAATCAACTCACGAAGATCGAAGGGTTGGAATCCCTTTCCAACCTACAGACTTTAGATCTCCATGAAAATCAAATTACAAGGATCGAAGGGTTGGAATCACTCTCCAACCTAGAGACTTTAAAGCTTGGAGGAAACCGAATCACGAAAATTGAAGGGTTGGAATCCCTTTCCAACCTACGAGTTTTATATCTGGTGGGGAATCGAATTACGGAGATCGGAGGGTTGGAATCACTCTCCAACCTACAAACTTTAGTCCTTGGAGGAAACCGAATCACGAAGATCGAAGGATTGGAATCACTCTCCAAGCTATCCGAATTATTTCTTTTTGACAATCGGATCACGGAGATCGAGGGATTGGAATCGCTCAAGCTATATAAGTTAAATCTGGCGCGGAATCGGATCACAGAGGTCAAGGGGTTAGAATCGCACTCCAAGCTATATAAGTTAAATCTTACTGGGAATCGGATCACGGAGATCCAGGGGCTGGACTCGCTCTCCAACCTAGAGACTCTAGATCTGGCGGAGAATCGGATCACGGAGATCCAGGGACTGGACTCGCTCTTCAACCTAAATAAATTAGATCTTACCAACAATCAGATCATGGAGATCCAGGGACTGGACTCGCTCTTCAACCTAAACAAATTATATCTTACCAACAATCGGGTCGCAGAGATCAAAGGACTTTCACTTTTACGTGAATTATGGGAGTTAAAACTCGACGGCAATCCCATTATAGAAAGCCAGAGAGAATTGATGGAGGATGCTAGAAAAGCTGTCGAATTTTGTTTGTTCGGGAGGGATTTCGACCTAAAAAAATTTCTTACAGGACCTTCACCCAAAACATTTCTGATAGGGGCCGGTTGCTCTACGGACCCACCATCATCCCTGCCTGATGGAAGGACAATGATCGAAGCAATCATTCGATTCGCAGGCGACGAACGCGAAGTGGACGAACTTTTGAAGCTCAAACCTCTACGATTTGAAGGAGTAATGGGGACATTTCAAACGGTGGATCCTGATTTAAGAATAATTAATTATTATGGAGATTGTGAATCCCCTAACCTACAACATCTATTCCTGGCGAAAATGATCAGGCAAGGGCATTTTGTTATAACAACGAATTTCGATTTTTTGATTGAACGTGCCCTATTACTGAGTGGAGTTTCTCGGAACGCTATTGTACCAGTAATTACTGAAGCGGACTTCAAACAATATGAAAATCCTGCAGAGTTGTTTCATCAAGGGAGGAGATGCGTGTATAAAATCCATGGTTCCACAAAAAACATCATTACAGGGGAAGATACCCGTGCCTCCTTAGTCGCCACCATTCAAGCGTTTGCAGCCAATAAAGAAGGGATGAGTCTTTTCCAACTTGAAGCGTTCAAACAACCGTTCTTCGAAAATATCACGAAAAATCGAACATTAGTAGTAATGGGGTATTCTGGAAGCGATGATTTTGATATTGTCCCTGCATTGAAAGCTCTATCACATTTACAAACTGTTATTTGGATTCATCATCAACCAAATGCAGATCAAACAGTCCGAATCATCGAAGAGGATAAAGAATTCGATACCATTGAAGGGGAGAAAACGAACCTTATTCTTACGGACATTAGGCATAATATCTCTAAAGTATATCGGATTGATGTGGATACGCCCGAACTCATTGCAGGAATACTGGATTCAAATACTGTCGAGGCTCAAAAGGAATACATCATGCGCCCCTTGAAATGGCTTAAAAGCACTTTTGGAGAAATTAAACCAGTATATAAAGACTACTTTACTACGAGCTTATTTCTTCAAACAGGTAATTATAAGGACGCTTTAAGGGCTGCTAAGAAATATCTTAACACTGCCTGTCGAGATGGGAATCTAGAGCGAGAAGCCTATGCATTAACTTGCTTATTAATGGCTTTATCCACATTAGGAGATTTTAAAGAAGCTCTTTCGTATGGGAAGCGAGCCCTCAAGCTCTATAATAAATTAAAAAAGGAAGATGAAAAACCCAACGTGATTTACCATATAGGCAATGCTTATAAGGAGTTAGGCAAATATAAGAAAGCATTGAAACATATGAAAAAGGCATTGAAGCTCTCTACAAAGTTGGGTGATGAGCCAGCTCGCGCCTATTGCTTGAACGCTATTGGAATGATTCAGGATCGGAAGGCTGGATCATCTATTAGTTTGGAAACTTATAAAGAGGCATATGCGATTTTTGAGAGGGCCGGCCACCTAGCTGGGCTCCTAGCCACTTTAAATAACATTGGATATTCGTATTATGTTCAAAGGAACTATGGCAAAGCTAGGAAATATTATCTCAAAGGGCTCGAAATTGCTAAGGAGTTAAATAATTTGGGAAGTCAGACGCACTTCCTAAACAATCTGGGGATGCTCGCCCTTGATGAAGCTTCCGAAAAGAAGAGCCAAGCAGATAAAGATCGCTATCGAAAAAGTGCGATAAAGCATCTAAAAAAGGCGTTTAAAATATCAAACCATTTAGGGACTCGTGTATCAATGGCGCTTTATGCGAATA
>JAEOSY010000551.1 GCA_016840125.1 Candidatus Helarchaeota archaeon
TTAAAGAAACTTAAAGATGATATCCAAAACTTTGGGAACATTCTCTGGGATTCCCTTACTCCCTTTGAGCGCGATAGGGTTCTCAAACGCATTAATAAACAGATGCCCGAAATTCAAGAAAAATACAAATCGGAAAAGAACTCAAGAGATGCTACTGGTTGGACTCAGCCGGATTCCAGCGCTCAAAAGACACCGTCGATAGACCCCAAAGCAGTCTCGAAGCCTTCACCCGAAAAAGCCACACCTACCGAACCGAAAAAACCCGCTTCTTCGCCTTATGAACGGTCTATGTGGAATACGAAGACCCTCTATCAGGTTGCCCATCAGGATATGATCGAGCAGCGAACTACGATGATGAAATTCCTTTTAAACAACTATGGAATTGAAGCTGTTGAGCAGTTCTTTTTAAACGATAATCCGCAATGGGCTGAAACCCTCAAAGTCGGTAAGCTGAAGAAAATCTTTGCCAAATTAATATCTAAACTTGCCCCTAAGCTACTTCTTAATAAATTGTCGGATATAATCATAGAAAACGCTCAGTACCTTGTTCCGTTAGACCATATGACAATCCAAACAGCATCAGATGATTTAAAAGTAATTGAAATTACTAAATGTCCCGTCTTGAAAGAGTTCAAGAAAACACTCAAAACGCTCAAATTCAACGATCTCGAGAAACGGTATATTTGTACCTTTGCTTGCGTGCCAGTGCTTGCCCAAATGGCTTCAGTCGGGAACTGTGCCGTTGATTCGGATTATACTCATGACGAAAAGGGCTGTCTACTCCGAGTATCCCTTAAACCTAAAGAGCCAGAAATGTTAGAGATGGCGGAAGGCGATTCAGTAGCGCAAGTGCGGAATGGCCCCTCTAGATAGCTACTAATGGATAATTGTCTCGATCTACTAAGGTTTCCAGAATTTGATTTCCAAATATGTTATCAATTAAATCAGGATTTAACTAATTGTTGGTATTCCAACTAAGTGTTGGTAATCTAAGTTTGACGTAGTTTCTGAAAAGGTTAGTTTTAAGTCAGTAATTCATGTTGTTATACGTGATCGTCGTGAAATCGCGGTTTCGCGACGTTAAAAATTATTTAGTATGTGACCTCTTACATTCTTCAAAAAAATCACAGAGAATACACTCGAATTTGCTGGCTCGGAACGTTTTCAAGTCTTGATAACAAGTAGGCACTGCACTAATAGGAATTGGTTGGGGTCTCACCACATCATCGATCCGTGGATTTTCGTGAGCCGAAACCATCTCATTAACTATTTCAGAAAAAACTATTTAAGCTCATCAGACTTGATGCGATTAGCTCATATTAAATAAGTAATTCATATAGAACGCCAATAAGCCAGTCCGCCGACTGCTGGACTTCTGTCGTGAGCGCCTGCTTCAAGGAAATATCTTTAACTTGAATACCAACAATTATAACCTTCAGATCGGGTTTCAATCCTATTAAAAATTCGACGAGGAGAACTTTAGCATTGGAGTGAGAATCGACTGATTGTGTATGGAGCTGTTCTTTGTCCACGAGCAGGAGGGTACCTGTCGGCTCTTGGGCATCCACCGCGTCTATCATTAAAAGGCAGTCTGCCTCCCAGGTTGCAATGTCCGCAATATAATTACTCGGTCCCGTGCCTGCATCAATCACCATGAGATTATCTCGTTGAAGCCCTTTCTGTTCTAAAGCTCGTATAATATAGGACCCTGTAAAGTCATCGTGCAGGTCTTCATTCCCTATACCAATAAGTGCAATTTTCGATTCTTTATCCAGATTTTGGGTTAAAAATTCCTTAATATGCTGTTGATTTTCCTTGAGAGATGCCATTAGGATCCAATTCCTTATAAAGTGATTTTAGATTCACGATGCCTTCCAATTATGAATAAACGCTCGTGAAAGATTCTTTTAAGGTATAGGTATAGGGTCGTTTTCGTGTTTTTTTAATGATTTTCTTGATCCTTCCTTGCTTGAAATATTGCGAGATTTGCTGGGAGGTAAGTTCAATCCCGTCCTTATTGAGCTTAGAGCTTATCTCGTTGGCTGTAAGACCTACTTTTACCTCAAGAAGTTTTGAAATGATTAAGATTATATTTTCTTCAGGGAAGATTTTGAATTTTTCTAAGATGTCATGGAGTTTCTCTAGTTGCTCCATTTTTTTCTTTCCAAATCGCCGAATCTTTCTCGTTTCTTGCTGTAAGGTTTGATCGTCTATATCCACTTCGCCGATGAACTTTCCCTGACAGATACCACAGAACCATCGCGACACATCATCGGTCTTAAAAAAATCTCTAAGCGTATCCACATTCATCTCATGCCCGTTCTCACAGGTGGTAGTTTTTACGTCGAGGACTTTGCTGATATCAAATTCTTTACCTCTATGAATGGCTAAATTATATTTGCCCCCATACCGGTTCAAGTTCAAAAATCCTTCAGGCATACGGTAGATTTCTAGATTCGGTCGTCCCTGACGGATGAACAGTTTATGGAGCATGAAGTGATTTTGCAGCGTGTAAATCGTTTGTCTGACTTCCTCAACACAATCCACAGGTAGATTAAAAACGCCAATGTTCTCTTTTACATACCGGGAATCACTACCGAGTATAACCATCCTGGAAACTATCGTGGGCCACATTTTATCATCGATGAGTATTAAATTTTGTGAAATACCTGATGATAATGTACGTAGATTTTGCTCATAGAACTTGACTGCATACTTGATTAAATCCTCTTTTGTTATTCTTTGATTAGTTGCCCACTTTTCCCCTAGGTCGGAGGCAAACTCAAGAATATAACCGATATTTCGTACCACATTGAACGTTATTAGAAAAAAAGTCTGGAAAAATTCGTCTTCTTCTTTCTGGTAATCAAAAAGGTCTGATAAAAGGATATTTCTGTCATATTTATGATTATAATAATCAATCCGTTTCTGCAAAATTCTTTTTAAAACCAGTGCCTCTCGGTTTAAGTAGTGATCATACCTTATTCCTTCTTCTTGATGATAACTCAGATCAAGAAATTGTTCCCCGACACCTATTCGGCGGAGCTGTGAGGTAAAAATATAATCTTCTGGATAGGCTCCTACATTCACATAAAAATTCAGCCCATCTTTGAAATTTAGAGTGAAAAACTCTTCAAGTACGTATTTCTGGAGAATTTCTTGAACCTTTATTGTTAATTTCTTATCTAAAGGGTAGATATCAGAAAATTCGTCAAGAATGAGAATAATCGCATTGAACCCCAACTCTGTTAGCAAATATTTAATAAGTTCACAAATATAGACCATGTTTTTTTGGATCTCTTCCTCAATTAGTTCAACACTAAAATTTTTAACCTGTGATTTTGCTTCTTCATTGATTTTATAGAAGAATTTTTTCATCTTCTCTCCATCCATCTCTTGGAGATTCGGCTTATCGAATTTGAAAATTTCAAAGAATGAAGCAGTTTTGATTTCCATTTCTTTTACCACTTTATCCTTCTTTTTCTCTTTGAAAAAGCCAACCTTTGCCGACTCTAGAACATCGATGAATTTCTTAAGAAAAGCAAAGAAGAATACAAATAGCGTGCTCTCAACTTCTTTAAAGATTCGGCCCAAGCAGATTTGTTTTAAATCGATATAGATAACGATGTTTTTCTTATTTTTCTGTAGTTCAGACATCGATTTTAAAAAATAGAAGGTTTTTCCTGACCCTTTCACCCCATAATAAATTTTATTTCTGAATTGCATGATATCATTTAAAATTACATCCTTATTATCTTTATCCGTTATAAGTGGAACATAAAAGGCATTTAATTTCTCCCATTTTGTTTTTTTGGAATAGTATTCTTCGAAAAGGGCTGCTTTTAAATCGCCCTTTAACTCATCCACAATCTCAAAAGGATTATATAATTCCCCCATAATCTCACTTACCTAAATAATTCCGTTTTAAACCATTGTACTTTATTTTTCACTTCTTCTAGATCTCCAAAGTAAAGCGTAGTGGAAAGGCGAGATAATTCATCGGTTAATTCATTCATTTTAATCTTGTTTTTTTGATTCAGAACCGAAAAAACACATTGATCAAGCATAAGAAGAGCAGTTCTGTATAGATTTTTGTCTTCTTTATCATCAAATCGCAAACGTAATGTTTCTCGCATGAATTGGAGATAATTCGCAAGGATTTCTCGGAACCTTTGCTGATTTCCCCGTCGAATCTCAAATATAGCGAATAATAGAGATAGAATCCCTATTGCTTCTAGCGCTTGAAAAACTAAATTTGCGAGTTCATAAGCCATATTTCTCTCACCACTCAAATAGATTAAACAATTATTCACAATTAAAATTACCGTGATTAAATAATTGAATTTAACAATACTAAAGCATTCATATTTAAATAGAAGAAATTCACCTCGTAATCAATAAGGTTTTCCGTAGATATAGGAAAAATCATAGGATGGAATTAAATTGAGGAATCTACAAAAAAAACTCAGCACTTGGATTCTTGTTGGATTATTCCTTGGTGCTTTTTTCGGTATAACTCAAGTAAAAGACACAAACGCAGACAATCAGCAAAATATCATATATATTTTTTTCAATGATGCAGGTACCGCAAATTCGTATAAAACATTTCTAGAAACAAATGGACACTTTGTGTCACTAATTCATATGGATGTGGTCAATATAGTCACATACTCAAATTACGATCTAGTAATCATTGGCCATGACACTAGTGACATAGGGACCGACAGATGGACAGGCAATACATCGGCAATAGTGAGTTCGGGTACACCTGTATTAAGCTTTCATGAAGGTGGAATTTATTTCATAGATGCTCTAGGAGGTCCTGAATGGGATGAGAATGCAATTCTTCCTCAAATTGCTAATGTAACTGTTGTAGAGACCACACACCATATTTTCAATACACCACATACAATCCCAACAAATGCGATACTAACAACGGTTCTGGTAGATAATCTGATGTTGGTAAGTACTTTTGCAGATGCCTACACTGATTTATTAGCGTCGTTCTTTCTCATCTCCACTAATTTTCTGATATACAACTGGGATAATGGAATTACAAACGTAATCCAATTTGGAAGTGAAGCATCAATTGAAGATATGACCCAAACAGGTAAAAATTTAATCCTGAACATCGTTGACTACCTAACGACGCCTGAAACTAATGGGGGGATCCCTAGTTTTCAATGGATGTTCGTTGTTACCGCTATTTCAATACTTATAGTGTTACTAAGAATTCGTGTTAAATCCGTCTCGTCTCTTTTAAAAAATTTCTAAAGGGCTGCAACTTGGAAAAAATCACACCAACAATCATGTAACCGTAATCCTTAATGAAAAGTTAAACTCTCTCCTTTTTTTTCATTTTGAACAGGAAATACTCCTTGATCTGACATACTGAACTTTTAAAAAGAATCAAAGTTACAACAAATTAAACAATGAAAAAGGTGTGCGATTAGAAATGAGCCAAGAGATGTTAAAAGTTTTAGTCGTCGGGCTTGATAATTCGGGGAAGACCTCGATCATCAATACTCTAGAACAAAAATTAGCACGCTTCCATGCGTTAAAGCCAACCGTAAGTTTCGAGATCCGAGATGAGTTCAAAATTTTAGGTTTACCGATTAAAGTTTGGGATTTAGGTGGGCAAAAACAATACCGCGATGAATATCTCTCAAAAAAGGGATTTATTTTTGGAGAAAGTAATCTGCTCTTTTTCGTTGTAGACGTGCAGGATCCCAAACGGTATACACAAGCGGTCGATTACTTTGAAAAGGCGGTCGAATTTCTTGAGAAGATTGAACTTCCCCTCAAAACCGTGATCTTGCTTCATAAAGCCGACCCCGAAATAAAATACAAACCGAAAGTTCAAAAAAATATTTCGATGTTGAAAGATCTTTTCAAAAACTTAGATAAGGAGGATCCCAGACGGCATTTCAATGTTAAAAGACCTTTTCAAGATCTTACCTTCTCCTCTACCAGTATTTACGATCGTGAAAGCCTATCAAAAACCTTTGTCAATGGAATCTTCCAAATTCTTCCCAAAACGCAGGTCATTCAAGAAGCCCTTAATGAATTCATGAAAAACTCGGGGTCACAAGCGGTCGTCCTTCTTGATGAGAATGTTCTGATAATTGGTGAAGCCTTCAGCGATGAGACTTCAAAGAATCTTTGTGAAATTAGCGGCCCCTTTTTATCAAACATGTCTGAAAAGTTGATTAAATATAACCTCAACCCTCCGTTAGTTTTAGAAGCTCAAATGAGTGAGGATGAATGGCTATTTCAAAAACCAATCCAAGTTGAAGACAATCGCTTTTATCTCGCCTTCCTTACGAAGCAACGCACCCTTGAGAAAATTAATAAATTTCTCCCCCGTTTGACGGAAGACCTTTCTAATTTAATTAAGTATGTTGTTTCCCCAAAAATAGAGGAATAAACATATTTTTATGCTTAAGTGGTGTAGTGGTCTCGGAGTTGATTTAGGATGATTCCCTTTAAGGGTTTAGTGAAAACTGAACAGGATGGTCTACATAAATATCAGTTACGCTTACTAACGTATAAATCCGAATTGTATTATGATTTAAAGAAGTGTATTGGCTGCCTTTTCTGCATTCAGACGTGTCCGAAAGAGTCGATCTCACGGACATCCGAAAAAGGAGTCGCATTTAATGTAGTAGATATGGAAACATGTGCGATGTGCGGGATCTGTGATTATATCTGCCCCACAGGTGCTTTCCAGTTCTTTATTGAAGGAGTACGGAAAAATCTGGTTGTTGACAATAAATCCTTACCCACACTAAAAGTTACTGAGATCAATGGGAAGGAACAGAAATTAAGAAAGTTTGTTGATGGGAAACTCTTAATTGATATGACGAAATGGACTGATGATTGCAAATCCGTCGCGGATGTTTGCCCCTCAGGTTGCCTTTCGATAAATCCTGAAAATAAACTGGAAAGTAATGAAGAACTATGTATTTACTGTGGAAATTGCGAACGAGAATGCATGAATCTCAAAAAAGAAGACTTAATTAAAGTCGTCCGTAAACGTCTTTTATATGAGGGGAAGATTGACGAATTCTCAACTCCGTGGAATGATATCGTCAAGAAATTGATATCGTTTGAAGTAATGGCAAAGGAGTTAAAGGGTAAAGCTGGCGAAGGCGCCGCGGAAAGGGTGCATACCCTCTATAAACATTTACTCCCATAAATCCTATTTCTTTTACTAATTATTGAGGAAACGCAAATGCCGAGAACTTTAGAAGGAGTGCGGGTCTTAGATCTGTCACAGTTTATTTCTGGTCCGTGGGGGAGCAAATTTCTTGCGGACCAAGGTGCAGAGGTTATCAAAGTCGAACCTCCCGGCTTTGGTGAAGCCATGCGGATGTTTATCTTTTTTGATAAACAAATTGCCCCTCTCTTCACCATTGTGAATCGAAATAAAAAATCCATCACCTTAAATCTAAGGACTGTTGAAGGGCAGGGAATTTTAAGAGACCTGGTCAAGCATGCCGATGTCCTCCTGGAGAACTTCACACCTGGGATTATGGAAAAATGGGGTGTAGACTACAAAGTTCTGCGGGAAATCAACCCCCGCCTCATCTATGCAGCAATATCAGGGTTTGGACAAACAGGAGTTTTAAAAAATAGGACTGCGTTCGATATAATTGCACAAGCGACCTCTGGAACTATTCATGCGATGCAATTGGATGGTCCCCCGGGAATTCCCCTCGCTGACTATTCTGCGGGACATTTAATTGCGTTGGGCATCGTTGAAGCTCTTTATTGGCGCGAGAAATCAGGCAAAGGGCAATTTATTGATTTATCTATGCAAGATATGATGTATTCTGTCAATGTAAGGGCTCAAGCACGTGAATTCATCGATAAAGCCAAAGAACGAGAATTAATGGCATCGCGGTGGCTCCCAACCTATAACCAATACTCGACGAAAGATGGGCTCCGAGTCGCAATTGTGAGCATAACTGAGAAACAATTTAAGAGACTAATGAAACTCGTTGGCCGTCCCGAATTGCTCCGAGATAAGCGGCTCAAGACTCCTATTACACGAATGGATAATATTGAATTTCTAGATGAGGTCCTGGAAACTTGGACGAAATCACAGACCCGAGATGAAATAATTCAGATCTTGGAAGAGAATCGGATTCCATGCGGTCCCGTCTTGACGATTGAGGAAGTACATGATCTACCTCACCTAGAATCCCGCGGAATGTACATCCGTGATTTTGAATTCGAAGGTGTGGAGAAAGCTACTATTCCCGGACCAGTTCTCAAATTTTCGGAAACCCCCGGCGCCGTTCTTACCAAAGGACCCAACTTAGGAGGTCATAACTCTGAAATATACGAGAGTCTACTTAACTATCCGCCTGAAAAGCTTCAACAATTAAAGAAAAAAGGAATTATTTAAACTCTTTATGGAAATAGAATTTATTCCTCAAAATATAATGAATACGAGGGATTTAGATCCAGCTGAATAAGACGCATACCTTCAACATAATCATTCTACTAGTCTTTTTTTCGTCCGCTCTCATTGGAACCCTATTACCCATGGCTGAGGATCTTACGTTCGTTACTGTGGATGAAGCAGGTGTAATATCCTCCGTTTTTCTAATAGTTGGTGCATGTTCTTCACTTGTCTGGGCCCTTTTAGCCAATAAATATTCTCGTAAAAAATTACTCATTATTGCAACAGGGGAATGGTCTATTGCTGCACTTCTTACCATATTTTCTTATGACTATTACTCATTACTCACATTTCAAATTCTTGCAGCAATTGGTTTTGGCGCTGTTATCCCGATCACTTTCTCTATGATCGTTGATTTAAAAGCCCCCAAGGAGAGGGGTAGCGCATTTGGCTGGAAAGAAACTAATTACGTGTTAGGTATTGGTTTTAGTCAAATACTTTCAGGGTTTTTGATAAGCTATTATCCTTGGTTTATCCCCTTCATAGTTATCTCAATAGGAGGATTCTTTTGTACCTTTCTTTTATTTTATATGATCCCACCTCAGAAGGGTGAGATGGACCAAAAGCCCGATACATCAGATGAGGAATCGACTTGGATAAGACGGCAGGATTTTGGAGAAATAGCCAAAAAGAGATCCAATATTTTCATATTACTTTTCAATTTAGTCCTGTTTATTGGACTTGGTGCCGTTTCTATCTATTTATTGGCTATATTGAAGGCTCCCACTGATTATCAATTTTCACCTGATACCGCAACAATTTTTCTAATTATCATTTACGTAGGTCAAATCCCAAGTGGGGTTCTTCTCGGAAACTTAGGTGATAAGCTATTTAAAAAGGATATAAATGGACGGATTAAAGTTGTTTTCTTTTGTCTAATTCTTGGGGCTATTCTTTATATCACCGCATTTTCAATGGATTTCACAGCCTCGGCACCTATTGGTATTATTGTCCTATTTCTTATCATAGCTTCGACGGGGGCGTTCTTTTTTGGAGGAATTGATCCGCTCCTTCAAGCTACCTTGGGCGAAATTAATACCCCCCGCACAAGATCGACGATCTATTCCATAAACTACCTGACCTATACCTTTGGCAGGAGCATCAGTGGATTACTTTTAGTTTGGATGCTCGGTGGGTTCGGCAAATTTAGAATTGGATTTGTTATACTGTCTATTATTAGCCTGAGTAGCGTTGTTTTGCTGATTCCCGTATTGAAGACCTTGCCTCGAGAATCTCCAAAAACTTAATTTTCACCCAATGAAAGCCGGAGCTTAATAAGATAAATAAAGATTACATGAATTATCTGTCATTGAGATTTTCGATATGAAAATTAGAGAAGATCGTTGCATCGGTTGTGGACAATGCGTAACTGTCTGTCCGGTACAAGCTATCTCAATAGTTGATGACAAGGCTGTAATCGATCAGGATTTGTGCGTTGAGTGTTCTACATGCCACCGGTCAGCTGAGTGCCCCGTGAATGCCATCAAATTCAAACGATTAAAATGGCCTCGCTTGGTACGCAATCCATTCAGTGATGTTATAGCGATTCATAAGTTGACTGGGATTCCAGGTCGGGGCACAGAAGAAATGAAGACCAATGATGTGACAAATCGGTTCGGTCCAAATGAGATTGGAATCTCCATCGAAGTAGGTCGCCCGGGAGTCGGCACGCGCCTCGAAACGGTTGAATTATTTACTACTAAATTATCGAAGATTGGCGTAGATTATGAACCCAATAGTCCCCTGACCTCCCTTTTCGATGATGATCAAGGTCATATCAAGGCGGATATTAAAAACGAGCGTGTACTTTCCGCGATCATAGAGTTCAAAGTGCCTGCAGAAAAGACTCCCCTGGTTCTCCAAGTGATTAAAGAAGTGGAAACGCAGATTGATACGGTCTTTTCGGTCGGAGTTGTATCACGCGTGACGGATAATGGGAGTATTCCCGTAATAGATATATTAACCCAAGAAGGGTTCTCAGTCAGACCTAATGCGAAAGTAAATATGGGACTGGGGCGGATGTGAAAGCAGATGACTCACTCTTTACATCGAAAAGGAAACGAAACTGCGCTTAAATCTGACTATGTAATCCTAGCGATGCGTGCTGCTGGGATCCATGATAAAACTCCGGAAGAAAAAGAAGTTGCCCGCTCGAAACTATTACGAATCGGTGAAATTTTAGGTCAGCACACCCCTACTAATATCATGATACCGCGTCTCCAACGGTTTTCCCCTGCCATTACCGCTGCATTTGATAACATTGATACCGTTAAACGGGTATTACAGACTCTTAAACAAGAAGATCTGGGGATGTCTATCGTGGTGAGTGGCTTATTGACGGAAATTCAACGTGCATCTAAAGAAATAGGGCTTAAACCCCATACCGTCCATTTATCGTTAGGGATCTTCGGAAAGAAGGAACTTTTACCATCTGAAAAGATCCTAGAAGTCACGACTGAATGTGGTCACCATTGTGTTTCTCCCCAATCCGTGGAGCATTATGTGGAACTGATTAAGAACGGTAAAATCAGCGTCGATGAAGCTGCCCAGGACTTAGCAAAACCTTGCGTCTGTGGCATTGTCAATCCAACACGTGTTAGCCAAATTCTCCACCAATTAAACGATTGAATTGCTTTATTCCAGTTAGTCTCATTTTTCTCTGCCTCAAATTCCATTTCATCGAAAGTTATAAAAGGTTAAAGCTCGAATAGGGAAAATATGTCTGGGAATGATAATAATGTAACCACCTTTACGCAACGATCGAAAGGCTATCTTATTTTTCTAACAATTTTCCTAGGGTTAATTGCACAGCTTGATCAATACCTAAACTTGGTAGAAACCTCAATTTCACAGCGAATCCTCACGGAATACAGCATGTCCCTCCAAGATTTCTTATTTTGGCAGGGGATCTATGGACTTATCACCATGCTTGTATTCTTTCTCAATTGGGGTATGGATGCTTTTGGACGGAAAAAAGGCTTAATCATACTGGTGTTATTCATGGGTATTCCAGCACTGATGATTCCTTTAGTTAATCCCACATTCCACTTGTTCATGTTATTATATGCAATCGTAATAATGGGTACTTTAAGCAATGCTTGGGAAATTCCCATGTCTGAAGAAGCCCCCCCTAAAAGCAGGGGTAAATATGGATCTCTGGTTTTCTTAATTGGTCTTATTCCATTATATGCATTGATAGGCGATGATATTGCTGAGGCGTGGGGATGGCGTTGGTGCTATGGTATTATGGCTATTTTGATGGTAGTTATTTTAGCGTTAATGTTCTGGTTTAGAGAACCTGAACGATGGGAGAAATCTAAACTTAAACGAGGACGTTCCCGTTTTAATCTTATAGCATCTCTGAAGTGTTTAACAAGAAAAGATGTCGTCTATATCTTAGTTGCGACATTAGTATATGGCCTCTGGAATATTTCATTTAAAATGGCCACTACCGCAAATCAACCTTATGTGATGAGCTTCGGCTATTCTTTTGACCAATATCAAACTTTCTTAACGATAGGGGGTCTGATGACAATGGTTGCAGCGATAGTTGGAGCATTTGCTTTGGATCGCTTTGGCCGAAATAAAGTCATGCTTATTGGATGCGTCGGAGCTACAATATCTTATATCCTATTTGGCACTATTGGTAAAGCAGGTGTTCCAATTGCTATGATCATGGTGTTTTTCTTTATGCCTATCATTTTAGTCTGGATTCTCGTGTATTTTGCAGAGATATTTCCAACGGATGTACGCGGTACAAGTGTAGGGATGCTTAACATCGGATCTAGATTATCTTATGTCGCAGGACCATTACTCGGCTTCGCCCTTCTTGCTGCAGGTTTAGATTACACTGGCTACTACATAATTGCGGGGTTATTCTTACTTGTTCCATTGCTGGCACTCCTCCTCAAACCCTATGAAACCAAATGTAAAACCTTAGAAGAAATCGAGTGCGAACGATAACAACCTTTTTTTTCTTCTTTTTTTATATTCTTTACTAAACTTGGAGGTTAGATACTTGAAAGTAAAAGGACTGAAAATAATCAATCCTAGAAATAGGAAGCAAGCCGACTATACTGGGGAATTTAACGATACGGGTATGAATACGACAATTCCTGCGGATCTAATGGAGAAGTTAGGGTTAAAAGCCCGTGATGGTGTGATGTTTAAATACAAGGAGAACCGGATATCCACAACCGTTGGTTCGGATGGTAAAATTGGACTTACCCGCCCTGAAATAAATAAGCTAGGTTATATGAAATAGGGATAAAATTATTAACTTTCTATTCCATACACTTGGGTTGGTCCCAGAAAATCTGGATACTGTTCAATCATCGCTTTACGAACCATAAAGCAAAAATGACAAGCATCCACATAATGATCTTCATGCATAATATCATATTTTTTTGCTAAAAGAGCGGGTCCTCCTTTAATCAATGGTCTACAAATTGGGTGCTCCTCACCCTTGTAGTTTTCGAGCAATTCTGAAAGCGGAGTTTTCCACATATTACCCATTAGAAGCCCCTGACAAAGGTGGATATTACCAAATGCATCAAGATGTACTCGGCTGGGCGCCTCTAAATCCTCATATGGACATTCTTTGAACTCTTTCCAATGTGTTTGAGGTACAGCTTTAATTAATTTTTCAACGGCTCTCCCTCTAAACATAATATTACCTCCAACGATCTGAGATCCTTTTTGCTGTTCATCTCTTACATCATTTTCCACTTTAGGCATTTCAATACAGATCGTAGTCCCTTCTCTTCCTAGTTTTTTCAAAGCATGTATCGCTATACTCGATGGTTTTCCTTCCTCTTCACCAAAATGAAAGGTATCGTCGCTAATACTTATATCATCTACTTCCATTTCTACAAGTGGCTTTAACCAGACTATGGCGTCCTCAATTGCATTTGCCCAGTAAAGATTGGTCACTACCCCCGTCTTGAAACCTTTCTCATGACACATTTTAATCCCCTCCAGCATAATGGGATAATAAAGAAATGGCTCCCCTCCTTCAAAATAGATCGATTCTATTGTTCCAAGTTTGGTCGCCTCATCCAGGACTTTCCTCAGCTGTTCCAGTGTAAAGGTCCCTTTAGAGGTTGGACTACAATATAAAAAACAATGGTCACATTCATAGTTACATGAGTATGTTAGGAGTAAATGCAAACTTTTGAGCATAGAAAAACCCAAATAAAACCTGACTTATCAAAAATAAAAATCCAACTGAAAAGCCTCAAGTAATAGGAACTGATATCAAAATCATATGAAAGGTAAAACCCGATGAAGATTGAGTTTCGTGAAGCCAAAAGCGTCATTACGAAAAGTAATATTCCAAGTATTGATTATGTAATAAATCCCTATATCGGATGCCAGCATTCTTGCCTCTATTGCTATGCAGAATTCATGATCCGATTCACGGGGCACAAAGGGGAGAAATGGGGCGAGTTCTTAGATATAAAAATAATTAATCTAAACAAAATAAAGCCTCAGAAATACGATGGAAAGCGGATTCTATTGAGTTCCGTGACAGATCCCTATCTACCGCTTGAAAGAAAATATCAGAATACGAGAAAAATTTTGGAACGCCTAATCGGAACTGAAGCTGAAATTATGGTACTCACCAAATCAAACCTCGTGGTGAGGGATATCGATTTGTTTAATAAATTTTCTCATATTGAGGTGGGCATTTCAATTAGTACCTTGGATGAGAAGTTTGCCAGAGTCATTGAACCCAAGGCTTCAAGACCTCAAGCACGGTTAGATGCACTAAAACAAATTGCTCAGGCAGGAATTTCAACCTACACATTTATTTCCCCCTTTTTTCCAGAAATTACTGATTTTAGGGCGATTATCGAAGAAACTCGTGATTTTACAGATCGTTTCATGTTTGAGAATTTGAATTTTCGGCCACATAATGTGCCGCGAATAATGAAAGTCATCCAAGAAACACATCCTGAGTTAGTACCCCAATATAAAGAAATCAAGAGGGATCGAACTTATTGGGATATCCTTGAGGACGAAATTTCGGCTTATTGCACGAACGCAAATCTAAAGTTCAGGATTGAATTTCATCATGGCGGCTTTTCAAAATCTTAAATTTAACGAGGTTCTGACAAATTCTCTTCTGAATCCTTTTTAATTATGGTGCCCCTAGATGCCATTGATTTCAGTTAGGCAGAAGGTCATTCCATAGGGCGGAATTTGTTACCGAACAGGATCTCCTAACTTTCTTTATTATATCTTACCCTTCCTTAAATCAAGAACACGTTTAGCCTTCCCAATACTGCGTTCAATCGTGCCCAATTCAGCGAATTCCACATTGACGTGAATCTGTAAATTACTTTGCAATTGTTGTTCTATCCTATTCTTAATTGCCCCTGTCCCAGAGATTCCAGGTTTCAGTTCTACTCTTACCGTCAATGTATCTATGATATCACGATCAACAATTATTTGATAATTCTCGGAAACCTCCGGAATTTTTAGGAGTTGGTATTCGACTTCCGAGGGAAAGACGTTTATCCCTTTCACTATGAGCATGTCATCTGAGCGACCAATGACTTTTTTCATCCGTACATGCCAACGCCCACAATTACATTTCTCATAATTTAGTACTGAAATATCATTTGTTAAGTATCTGAGGAGTGGAATGCCTTCTTTCGTGAGCGTGGTGAAAAGTAATGCTCCCTGCTCATCTTCAGTCAATTGTTCAGACGTTTCAGGGTTAATCACCTCTGGAATGAAATGATCTTCCCAAATGTGCAAGCCCGCTTTTTCTATGCATTCTACAGAAACTCCCGGACCACACAACTCAGACAACCCATAGATGTCGATTGCTTCGATATGCAACCCCTCTTCTATTTTTGCCCGCAAAGCTTCACTCCAAGGCTCGGCTCCAAGCACTCCAACCCGCAAGTTTAACGAATCCACGTCTATATCTTGTTGTTTTAAATACTCTGCAATAAACAATGAATAGGAAGGTGTACAAGTTAATACGGTTGATTTAAAATCTTGCATCAGGAGAATTTGGCGTTCTGTATTGCCTCCGGAAATTGGTATTACTGTGGCCCCAACTTTCTCGGCACCATAATGAAATCCCAGCCCTCCTGTAAAGAGCCCGTATCCATACGCATTTTGGATAATATCCTCTCTGGTTATATTCGGCGCCATAACAGTACGCGCCATTATCTCAGTCCACATATCAATATCGTTTTGTGTGTAGCCCACGACGGTCGGTTTGCCTGTAGTACCCGAAGACGCATGAATTCTGACGATATCAGTAAGTGGGACTGCAAACATTCCAAAAGGATAGTGGTCGCGTAAATCCTGTTTTTTGGTTATGGGAATTTTAGTAATATCGTCTTTTGTCTTGATATCATCTGGATGGAGATTAGCTTCCTTAAATTGCTTTTTATAAAATGGAACTTTCTCATAACAATATTTCACAAGTGCACGTAATCGCTTACTTTGTATCTCATCTAACTCTTTTCTTGACTTTAATTCCATTTCCTTATTCCAATATTCATATTTTCTTGCCATTTTTATTCCGTCCTTCTAGAAATTGTTTGTAACTTAAGAAATTGCGATTTGATGAAATACCTTTAAATAGATTGATAAATAACCATACGTAAGCATATATTAGTTAAATTTCTGCTTTTAGAGTTTTTTAATCTAAATTACGAATTTAATTTTTATAATAATAAAATATAGGTGAATAAAATGGGCGAAAGAAGAGATGACCGAGGTAGAGAATTGCATAAAGTGACTTGCGCAGATTGTGGCCAAGAAACAGAAGTGCCTTTCAAACCTGACGGCACAAGACCTGTCTATTGCAGGGATTGTTATCGGAAACGAAGACCTCGGCGATATTAAATTAGATTCGTGAATGTTTAACTTTAAACATTCAATATTAAATAGATGATTAGAAAGGTTATCTGATAACCTTTTTGAGATTCTCTCTTTTTCTATTATTATAAATATTTTTTTTTAAAGAACCTAAAACATGTGAAGGTCTGGAATTATGTTCGAGATTCATATGAAATTGATACTCCTTGGAATTGAACTATTTTTGTGTGTGTGAACTAATACCCAAGTTCTTCTAATAAAGTCGCCATGAGCGCAACATCCTCTTCATAGACCCTTTGCAACATCTCCTCTGTTTGAATGGCGGCGATTGGAGCCATCCATTTTAAGACTTTTGCGAGCTTTTTTATTTTCAATTTTTTTGCTATCAACATTTCGGGAAAGGTCGCATACCCCAGAAGGATCTCCTCAATAATTTGCAATTTCTCAAAAGTTAGCGTGGGGGTCTTTATGGTAACCCCATTTTTAAACTGGAGGTCATTAATTGTGTTGATCTGGAGAACAACATCTACTACATTTGGAACAACCAACCCAATTTGCTGATTTTGGACTGCTTTCTCTATTGTATTAGCGATTGTGGGAGTATCGTGGTACATCGGCTTTAAACGCAGAAAAAAATATTTGAAAAAAATTGATGCTCCTTTAATGTCAGTCATTTTTCCATCAACGAGTGCCTTCAACGCGATTTTGACTCGACGTTCTGTTTCTTCGGGTAAAATTTGGAACTTAACAGAAATTGACATATACTGAACCCAATGTTTTTTTAATTTTAATAGACTAATTCCCCATTAAGAGATTTTAAGTTTTTTTCATATTCAAGTGAAGTGGAAGAATTGGCGAAATCAAATTTTAGTATTGATTCACCTGGTGGGAAGGTCTTACTGTTGGGCAACGAAGCGATAGCGCGGGGTGCATTAGAAGCTGGAGTTCGCATTGTAGCGGGGTACCCTGGAACCCCTGCCACGGAGATTGTCGAGACCATTGCTGAAATGTCCAAACAATATCCAGAAATTTATGTTGAATGGTCAATTAATGAGAAAGTTGGTTTTGAAACAGCTTTTGGGGGATCCATGAGTGGTCTACGATCTGCGGCGGTTATGAAGCATGTGGGCGTAAATGTCGCTGCGGATCCTTTTGTTACTGCATGCTATGCGGGCGCTCGCGGTGGATTTGTGTTGATCGAAGCGGATGATCCTAATTGCTATAGTTCACAGAATGAGCAAGATAATCGAAATCTCGCCAAACACGCATTATGTCCTGTTTTCGAACCATCGAATGTTAACGAAGCGAAAGAAATGACCAAATATGCCTTTGACTTTTCTGAGAGGCTCGAGACCGTCGTTATGCTGAGATCCACTACCCGATTGTCACACTCGCGGGGAGATGTAACCCTCGGTAAAATTAAACTTGGAAAAAAGGAGGGCGTATTTGATCATGATAAGGATCGTTGGACATTCCTCCCCGTCAATGCACGGATCTACAGGAAAGTGATGCTTGATCGGTTTAAGAAGATCGAAGAAGCCGTCAATAACGTCCCATTCAACAAGCTTCATTTAAATCAGAGTTCAAAAATAGGGATAATTGCCTCGGGCTTGCCTTTTGCATATGTTATAGACTATTTAAAGGAAAAAAAGCTAGAGGATAAAGTTTCTTATTTAAAATTAGCCACAACTTTTCCGCCACCCAAAAATTTTATTATCAATTTAATAAAGAATCTCGAGCGTGTTCTTATTGTGGAAGAACTTGAGCCCTTTATTGAAGAGTATCTCCATATTTATGCAAAAGAAGTCAATCCTACCCTAGAAATAATTGGGAAAAAGCTCCTTCCCAGAAATGGCGAGCTGACACCCCTCATTGTAGAAAAGGCGCTAGATACTTTTCGAGATCGGAAATCAACGCTTGAGACTTCAGAAACTAAACTGGAGATTCAAGCACCTCCGCGTCCGCCCGTGCTCTGTGCAGGATGCCCTCATCGAGCGTGTTTCTATGCATTAAAAGGGGCTGAAAAACAGTTTGGTGATAGATTTATTTATAGTTCAGATATCGGTTGCTATACGCTTGGGTTTTATCCTCCTTTAGAAACCATTGAAACAACCCTGTGTATGGGCGCTTCAATTGGCATGGCACATGGCATCTCAAAATCGGGAGAAAAAAGCCCAATATTTGCGATTTTAGGTGATAGCACTTTCTTCCATGCAGGGATCCCCGCCCTCGCTAATCTTGTATATAACCAAAGCAATGTCAATGTCTTGGTGCTCGATAATTTATCTACTGCTATGACTGGGTTTCAACCACACCCTGGGACGGGTGTTCTCATAACCGGTGAAAAAAGTAAACAGATTATTCTCGAGGAATTAGCCGTGGGACTTGGTGTTGAGTTCATCAGAGTATTTGATCCCTATGATTTGGAAAAATCAATCAATATCATAATCGAAGCAATCAATTATACGAAGGGTCCAACACTACTCATCGCACGACAGGACTGTTCCATCTTATCTACTCGTGCCAAACAGAAAGCAGGTGAAAAGGTTGATTGTTACACTATAGATGATGTCAAATGTAATCAATGTCGAATTTGCACATCGACTTTCGGGTGTCCGGCCTTTTTTGTTGATGATGAAAAAAGTGAAATTAGAATAATGAAAGACCTTTGCTCTGGTTGCGGTGTATGTGTTGACATCTGTCCAGAAAACGCAATCCATCGAATTGATCAGTAAAAATTTTAACTCAAATTAATTTTTTAACTGAATTCAGACCTGTTTCCAGAGCTTTTAAATTTATATCAACCAGTTTTGGTTTCAAAGTTTTTTTGATGGATTCCTCTATTATATCCCGACTTAATGGTATTGCATTGAAGCCCAATAAAGCCCCAATCATTACTACATTCGTCATCCGAATGTCTCCTAATTCCATCGCCAGTTGTGAAGCCGGTATGATATAGGCATTTGGAGACGCCAAACTAATCTTATTTATTATTTCGGAATGCGGAGGATAACTTGACTCATTTACTAGTTGTAAAGCATGCAACTGGCATATTTGAGCACAACTCATGCAACCAGTACACCCCGAAAGAATTTCACAATGTCCATCTACAACGTGGGAGGCGGGTGATGCGACCACTGCAAGGCATTTTGGGTCTTGATAATAACTATTTACATTACAATTAATTCTACAATTTCCACAGCCAATACACACATCCGAATCCACCCTCATGTGCTGCCCCTGAAATAAGATTGGGGGAATGATGCTTTCATCATTTACGAGTAAAATTCCATCGGGTTTTAGATAGTCCAAATATCGTACAGCTTCTATTAATTCGAAAGATAAAATTACATCCGCTTTCTTGATTTTAACTAAAGGGCTTTCAATAGCATCACCAAATCTGAGATGGACTATCACTGTTCCTCCTCGCTGCGCCATTCCGTGAGTTTCTGCGGTTCTAACTTTATTATCCAATTTTAGAGCTGCCCAACCCAAAATTTTAGAAGCGCTTATTACACCTTGTCCGCCTGTACCAACCAGTACAATATTAAATTCGTCTACCATTAACTCACTATGAAAGTTGGGTTATTTTCTTTTAAGATATGCAGTGCCTCTAAAGACTGCAATGAGTTCATCTTTGTTATTTGTGATTTTGATTTCCGTAATACTGGTCCTTCCCGTTTCTGCAATCACTTTCGCATCAGCTATCAGAGTTTCGTCAACTTCGACCTTCTTGATATGATTCAGGTTTGTATTTAGAGCCACCGCAATTTCAATATCCGCAGAGGCATTGCACGCTAATTGGAACGCGGAATCTGCCAGACTATAGATCGCACCGCCATGTCCGGCATTAAAGAAATTCATAAAATCCTCTTTAAATTTTAAGCTAACCTTCGCAGTTCCAGTCGCGATGTCAAGAACTTGAATACCCATAAAAACGAAATAATTGTCGTTCGCGGCATACTCTTTTAATTTCTCAGGATCCACTTCCATCAAATCCAAATGGTTTTATTTCCCTTTATCTTTTTTCTGTTTTGCTTTCCACCGTTTTAATGCCCGCTGCTCCAGCATCTCTGAATAGCGGGACCATTTATCAGGACTTCCTGGTTGTTTTCTGGCTATCTGAAATTTACATGTTTTCGCTCCTGCAGGAATGGTGCTTAAGAACTCAACATTAAAATCTACGGATGGATGCAATTCTCTCACGCGATCTAATATTCCTTGAACTAAATACCGTTGAATTCGACAGTCGAACGCCCTATACACATCTTCTAATGGGCACCAAATTATATCAAACTCGCATTTATCCTCATCAATTATGCGCGGATCTTCGATTGACGTCCAGGAGACTGTATTCACCTTTGTTGCGATATAACTTACCAACTCAATCGTAGAAAAATCCGGGGGGATCTCGATTCCACCAAACATTTCATCAGCCATATCCCGCCCTACTTTAATTAGAGATGCATTACATATCTTTTGACCCTCTGGACCAAAATTTTCCTCAACATCCTCCAGCATTTGAAGGAGCGCCTTTGCCATAAAAATACTAAATTGAAAGAACGTTGCTGGATCGAAATCTGGGCGAGGAAGGACTTCTTTTCTGAATCGATCCGTTGCCACTTTATAAGGTTCCTTGAATTGATCCTTAATTTTTTTCCAACTCGCTTCCTTCCGATCCGCATTTTTCATTATCCCTTGCATTCTAACATCACCAATATCCGTACCTTGTGAATGTAATATTACAAAGCTACCTTATTTTTTTTTGTAAAGAAGTATTTATTTATCCTCGAAAAAAAGGTTAAACATCAATCACTATAGTATATTTCTTTTTCAAAATTAACTCTAATCGTTAATAACATTGAAGAAGGGACAATTAATGAAGAAATCCGCTAAAATTTTAATTGGTTTAATAATTGTTTTCCTTTTAATCGGTACAAATGTAAAAGAAGTTCATGATCAATCAGAGATTATGAAATCATACGTGGGAGAAATAGACCAAGTTGGAGATATTATATTTGTTGCGATAGAACCACCAAAAAAACCCTATTCCTTGAAGAATTTGGTGATTGAATTACAGAATGTTACAGTTATCCAGAATGACACCGATGGGGATGGGTTATATGATTCGGTCGAGGCCGTCCTGGGCACTGATTTCAATAATACCGATTCAGATTATGATAACTTGAATGATAGTTACGAAGTGGATCAAGGACTGGATCCGCTCAATCCAGATACGAATGAAGATGGGTTACCCGATTACCATGAGGTCACGAATGTTTATTCGCTTGACATCGATGGTGACAATCAACAGAATATCTGGGACTTTGATAATGATGGGGATGGCGTGAACGACCGGATAGATCTTTCCCCAGCTGCCAAATCAACAAGCCATGCCTCATTCAGTTTCGATATTACAACGGATCAAAAGCCTCTCTTCATGACCTTTCAGTTGAGGCCTGAGAATCCGACGCATTTGAAATTGGTAGACCAATCTTGGGACTGGCCTTGGGATAATGAAAGTACAATGCAAGATTTAGATAATTCTAAAGAAGACGTGATAATGGCCCCTTGGCTTCGCGCGAGTGTTAACGATATTCCGAGCCAAGCATCAGTGAACGATTATGGGGTTCAGATAACATCTGATGGGATGGAAGTTGCACTTAGCGCAAATCGAGAGCATGGATCTATCGTCGCGTTAACTGGTAGGCTATTCCACCCCACCCCTCCGGCTAGTCTATCACTTGATCTGGAGCTTGTGTGGAAGGTCTCAGGGTTTACTGATGGCATCGCCAAATCGTTACAAGCACAGAATGGCATGTACGTGACCATTGGGGATAATTCGATGGCAGTTGCTAATACCAGTGTAGAGGCGGAAGGGTTATTAAAATGGATTGATCTGGGCGATAATAATATCTCTCTTAAAGTACCCAACGGACCATATCTCTCTGTTGCCGATAATGGCGTTCTTGTTGCAAACGGTACTAGCCTTGGCGCGCGTGAGACGTTCGAGGTGAGTTATCAAGCTGGTAATGACGCAAATTTCAAAGCCTATAACAATCAATACCTATCGGTCCGACCCGATGGGGTGCTGGTGGCGAACAGCAATCAACCAGTAGATTTTACCATGGGTGATCTGGGTTATTGTCCGGAGCTCACCCCTCTCGTCACATATAATGACGATTTCATGATAACTGGTCTTACAATCGAGGAAAGCTTTGGTTCGGATATTGGGTTGTTTTACAATTCAACAAATAAGAATCACACAATCGCAGCTAATTTGATTATGGATTACATTTTCCTCAGAAACGCCACGACCTCAATCTGGGACATGCCCACGATGCTACTCGATTACAATATAACCGTTTCCAATCGCACTGAATCGTTTGTGGAAAAAAATGAAGCTTTTGTCCAAGCAGGTAATGAACTCATACCTGAAATCTTAAATATGGTTCCTGCAAATAAAACGCTTCCTCTCATCATTGCCAATGAGGATTATTCCAAAACTATTGATCTGTCGGATATCCCCACAGGGACCTATATTATAGGGGCCACCAACTCAATTAACTTAATTGCAGAACCCACAATAACAGCCAAGACCATGAAAATGAACTTCTATAACACCTCGAGTCAAAAAAAGCTCACAACTACCGAAGTATTGTTGGAGATAGAGAGTTGGGGGCTGAATGCCAACACTACGCTCGATCTGATGACACTAGTCTGGAAATGGCAAGTTGGGCAACAGTTTGTCACGTCTATTGATGGCGTTCCAATGGATTTTACAGGTTTCATACCTGAGCTTTCTATAAAGAGTTGCGCACCCGCAATTGCAGTCCTAGGTCTCGACATTATCGGGAATACTTTCACTGGTGTAGGGATGGCAATAATCGAAACCTCGGCTTCTAAAGCCGCGGCAAAGCTCTATGAATCTTTAGTATCAAGGGGAACTAGTATCTCTGCGGGTGGATCGAAGGCTTTAGGCGAAATCCAATTCAAAACCATGAAGCAAGGCCAATTTCTGAAAAGCAGTAAAATGCATAAATTTATGAAAGGGGTTTGTGTTGCACTAGTTGTAATAGACGTGATTGCAAGTCTCGTATTCTACGGTTTATCGATCGCCTCCGCTTGTAAGACCGCAGATTCCTATCGGGAGGCGATAGATGACGCGTATGGCGATGAGTTTCTAGCACTCCATGTTACAATTGCGACAGTTTTTTACGCAGTTTTAATTGCTTTGACAATTGCTTTGTTTGCTTCAGGGGTAGGGGCGATTTTGGGCCTAGTTCTAGGGTTACTTTTAGCGGTTTTCGGGTTCTTCTTAGACTTTCTCATTGGTTTAATAGTTGGTTTAATTTTTGGGAGTCCAACAGATTATTACCACGCTGAACCTGATATTGATATTGAAGGCGGTCCAGAATCCACTATAGTTGACTTAGATGACAATGGTCTCGATGTTGGTGATAGAATCGAAATTCTCACCCACTTAGTCGGGATTATTAATGGAGCTGGTTCAAATCCAACATTACGCGACCCGAGCTATATGGTCCCTTGGATCAGCATCGCACCTCCCTCTGACCCCTACTCAACCACGAGTACAAGATTGAATGAATCCCTAGTAGATTATTCACCTTATGAGTGGCAGGCTCACACAACATTATTAAATCGCACTAGTTCGGTTGAAGTTAATTCAACTAGATTAGAAGACCGATATGATTCGATGGCGTGGATAAAGCCAGGGATTCCCATGAGAAACTTCCCCGTGAAAGTCATGCTGAACGGTGAGTATCGTATCCGCAGTATCTATTACCACAAGTGGCTTGGTCTTTTCAAATGTTGGCATCATAAATGGACCGATAACTACACAACCCCATTCGAAATTTCAACGCTTTACTATGACGTTCTCCCGGGAACCCTCAACAGCTTCCTTGGTTGGAAGGGGGTTACGCTCAACGATCGCGATGGTGATGGGCTCAATGACAGCATAGAAGTATCCCAGGGCGTTTCTGACAAGTACCGCTATGATACCGATGCGGATGGGTTGAACGATAAATACGAAATAGATAATGGAATTGATCCAAGCGATTGTGATACTGATGAAGATGGTTTAATAGATAAATATGAATATGTCTACGGCACAAATGCAACTAACGGGGATTCTGATGGTGATGGTATTTACGATTATCTTGAAATTGCAGGTTGGATAATCTCTTTTAATTACAGCGGTCAGCCATTTCAAATGCGGGTTTTTTCGAATCCAGCATTAAACGATACGGATGATGATGGTTATAGTGATGGCGCCGAGTACTGGAGTGGTCTCAATCCCAGATCCGCGGATACAAATGGCGACGGGATAAATGATGTTGCAGTCCCTCAGACGGAAGTAATAGGCATATTGGAGAATTTGACAAATATAGAAACAGATATTGTTAATAGCTCCTGCACAGTATCCGAATTTGCAGTCAACGATAACGGAAGTGTCTATGTACCGGTTCTGATCCCAGGAAATAATTCTCTCATCACGCTTGATTCAAATCTGACCTATTATAACAATTGGTCGCTTACTTATAATCCAAGTGTTGTGGCATTCGATAACTCTAATGAATCTATTTACGTACTTAATATCGGAACGGAAGTATTTTGGAAATATAATCTGAGTGGTACTATTTTAGGATCTAATAACTTTGTTAGAGGTGAATCCGGGCCTATAGATATTGCAGTTGATTCGAATGGATTTGTATATACGACCCAAGAAGGTAGTTATACACAAATCAGTAAGTTCTGGCCAAACGGGACATATATAGAAGGATATGGTAGTGATGGACCCAACCCTGAGCAGTTTAAAGAGATAGGCTCCCTTGCCTTAGATGATAAATATGGCTTCATTTACGTGCTCGATGGTGATGGTGTTAGCTCAACCCGACGTATTATGAAATTTAATAAAACTGACGGCTCTTTTATTACCACTTTACCAAACGGCTATGGGCAGATTGTCGATTTCGCTGTTGATGCAGACGGGTGGGTTTATGTCCTTGACCAATTTGATCCAGACTTAGGGGAAGGTTGCGTGAGGCGATTCGATCACAACGGCATGGAAGATCGGAACTTCATACTCACGGATACGAACGGGACTAAACCTTGGGAACTAATCCATTATCCATCGAGAATTGATTTGGATTCGGACAACAATGTCTACATTCTCGAAGAAAAAATCCCTGATAATCCTTATCCTAAGCTCATGAAATTCAGACCGAATGTTACCTTAATCCCACCCAATATCACTTATGATAAGTATGATTGGGACGGAGATGGCCTTTGGAATCTGTTTGAAGTTGTGGGTTGGAATACGACTTTCGTTAACAACGAGTCGGTGACAATGCTCGCTGTCAATAGTGAACCCCTACTGCAAGATACTGACTTTGATGGTCTTTCGGATTATTATGAAAATTTATCAAGATCCAATCCTCGGGACACTGACACCGATGGGGATGGATTATCCGACTTCTTCGAGTGGGAATTAGGCACTAACATTACTGATGATGACACAGATGGCGACAACCTATCCGATTCAATTGAAGTCTTATTTGGATCAAATCCCATAAATAGCTCAGATACGGATGCCGATGGGCTATCAGATTACCTGGAATACTTACTCAATTCAGATCCCACGAAAATCGACACGGATGATGATGGAGCGAATGACTCCCAAGAATATTTCGGGAATTCTTATGGAAACTCTAGTCTATTAGATCCCGATACCGATGACGATTTATTGTTTGATGGACTTGAATATTTACTCAATTGTGATCCGAACGATCAAGATACGGATGATGATGGCTTAATGGATGGCGAGGAACTCATTCATAACACCGATCCAACTCTCAACGACACAGATGGCGACGGCGCAATTGATGGGCTCGAAGTGGACCTCTGGTTGAGTCCCCTCGACCCTGATACTGATGACGATGGCCTGTCCGACTGGATCGAGCTGTACTGGGGATCAAATCCTATGAACAATGACACCGATGGTGACGGCGTGCCCGACGCCTTGGATAATGATACCCTACTTACATTCACAACACCAATGTATGTAGCATTCGATCCAGATCCCTACAATAGTAGCTTAAAGTTCGCTCAGAATCTTGGCATAGTGGGTAATGTTACCATCGTCTCGGTTGATGATCTAATAGCGAACCACACTAATTCTTCATTAATCGTGCTCGTAGGACATCCTGCCCCTGAAAACGATACCGTTGGTGGATTGATTTACAATTTATTGGCTGATACCGGAACTGTCCTTTCAGAGATGATGGCGCCAGATTCGTATAAGATGGTGATCCGATATGGCGTGTGGACGAATACTCAAACCGTAATAATGCTCTCAAAAGCGTACCCCTTGGACGGGTACAAGGTTTTCACTAGCATTAAAGCGAAAAATGTCACTAAAGGTCCTAATTCTTTTTTCATTGAGTATAAAACAACGCCCATATTCCATAATACAACCCATTATAAATATGGGTTTCAAGTAGATGATTTAGACGCGGTGAAAGCCACCGACTCTATCGTCTCAATTGAGCTTGTAGATTGGGCCTTGCCGAGCTTACAGATTACTAAATATACTGGATCAACAACCCCCTATTCCCTAACGCGTCACAATGGTTTGAGCGTCGGTGCACACACCCTTGGTACGTATCTCCAATTGACTTTGACGATCAATGGCTCTACTACGGATACGGTTGAGAGCGCTCTCATTCAGATTTACTATAGGCTGTCAGACCTCGACTTGAACAATAATGGAGTCCTCGGTGATCCGTTCGACATCGATGAGACCACCTTGGCGCTTTACTGGTACGATGAGACTACTGGATCTTGGGAAAAGCTTACTGAAGACTTAGACTGGGTCCTTGGGGTAGGGGTCAACACAACTGATGTGGAAATGTATGGCGAAAGCTACGCCGGATACATTTGGGCTCATGTAACCCACCTTTCCACCTACGGGGTTGGTGGTCTTACTGTAGGAGTACCACCCTTTGTCTTTCCTTTAGTTTTACTCTTCACAGCAATTGGCCTTGGGCTATCAATGTACCTTTTAGAATACCGAAGAGCTCAGAGAGCGGCTAGAGAGCGCAAGAAGAAGAAAGAAAAACCGAAATGGAAAACCAAGGCTCCGGAAAAAGCACAGATCGGGTCTGTTAAGGATATTGAGGGCATCGGACCGCTGTACGCAAAACTCTTGAAAACAATAAATATCAATACAACGGAAGATTTACGAACTATCTCCTTTATCTCAATAGCTGAAGCCACAGATATCAGTCCGAAATTACTTTATAAGTGGCAATGCATCGCTGATCTCTTTCGCATTAGGCGGGCGGCGGAAGAATACACGGAATTTCTGTTTGAAATGGGCATCCATACTGTCCGACAATTGAGCGAACAAACAGTTGAAGATCTTTATAAGAAAGTACAAACCTTTGCTGCGAAAGTGGCCCTGAGTCCCAGCTGGCATGGGAAAATTAAGAAAGTACCGACCCAGCGAGACGTGGAAGCTTGGATTACTAGCGCAAAAGAGCTAGTTAGTAAAAAAGAGATCAAAGTAAAAGCAATTCCGAAAGCAGAAAAACTAAAACCGATTACCAAAGTAGACAAACCAAAACCGATTACCAAAGTAGAGAAAATTAAAGCGATCGAAAAGGAAGAGGTAAAACAATTGGAACCCAAAACTCCTGAAAAAGCTCAGATTGGCGCTATTGAAGAAATCGAAGGGATCGGACCTGAGTATTCAAAACTTTTGAAACAAATGAATATCAACACGACGGAAGATTTACGAACTATTTCATTCATTTCAATAGCGGAAGCCACGGACATTAGTCCAAAATTAATTTTTAAATGGCACTGCATGGCTGATCTCTTTCGCGTGAAACGGATGGCGGAAGAATACTCCGAATTCGTTTTTGAAATGGGCGTCCATACGGTTAATGTATTGAGCGAACAAGATGTTGATATTCTTCACATGAAAGTAAAAGCTTTTGCCAAACAATTGGCGACAAAACCCGGTTGGCGTGGAAAAGTTAGGAGAGTCCCGACCCGGAACGATGTGGTGGAATGGATAAATTCCGCAAAAGACTTAATAAAAAAGGGAGCTAAATAAATTTAGGAAGGAAAAAAATGAGTTTAGAACTACTTGACTTGGTAACCGGATTATATGAGAATGGTGGGCTTGCTATCTTCGGATTTATCGCTGCTGGTTTATTTGGACTACAAACTTACTTTACCTTCATGATGTGGAAAAACGGAGACGAATCATACTTCCTAAGATTCATTTCATTCCATATTGCAACCGTGATCTGCCTTTTCAGCTCCATAAACTATGTAATTTACCTGCAAGTGCCCTACGATTACGATTTATTAATCTTCACAATGTTTTTCTTTTTGATTGGCGCCACCATAGCTGCCGGCATTCAGATTTTCGTTTTTGTACAAAAAAAGTGGTTTCAAAAGGAGGAACCTGCATGACCAGTGAATTTTATAGCACTCTTGGCGTTCTTTGCTTCGTGATAGCTGGATTTTTTATTTTACAAGGGTATTTCCGATTTCTCGAATGGCAACAAGAAATAAACGATGACTTCTGGCGACTTCTCTCCTTCTTCGCGGGTGGGGCGGGCTCTCTCCTTATAGGAATAGGATTAATTGGCATGGCAGCTTCAATCACTCCTGCAGTTTTTTCTGCTTTTGTAACCGTCGGTTTTGTAGGTCTCATTTCGGGAACCGCTGCACTGGGCTTCATGACCTACTTCTATTACCTTAAATGGCGCGAAAGCTAACCTTTATATTTGATAAAAGTCCCATTGCGATTCTCGATACGGAGGATTCATCATTTTTTGAGACGCGGGTAGGTTTACCCAAAGTTGAAATCCCCATATGAGTGAGTCATCCTTTTCAAATTTCGGCATTTCATGGTGGATTATCCCCGAGCCCGCTGTCATCCATTGACAGTCTCCAGCTCCGATAACGCCACCATTGCCTAAACTATCACCATGCACTACTATCATGCCGTTTGGGAAGTACGCCTACACCTTCTTTTAATTCTTTTTTTTTACTTAAAACGGTAAGATCTCCCCAATAGTAATTATAACCTTTGAAAAAAGCTTTAAATTTAGAAAGATAAGTGTTGAAATGAATCTGTCTTTTTTTATTTTAAAAAGGGTGGATCAAACACTAAATAGGTGTGAAAAGATATGAAGAAATCCCCTAAAATTCTAGCTGGGTTATTGATTATATTCATTTTAATAGGCGCTGAGGCGAGTTACATTTATCATCAATCAGAAATGACGAATTCAGAAACAGAAGAAGTGAAGATTACGGGGGATTTTCTTTTAATAAATTTAGATCCACCCAAAAAGCCGTATTCCTTACAGAACTTGGTTATAGAGTTACAAAATGTCACCGTGAACAAAAATGACACGGATGGAGATGGATTATATGATTCCGTTGAAGCGGTTCTTGGAACTGATTTCAACAATACGGACTCAGATTTCGATAACTTGAACGATAGTTACGAAGTGGATCTAGGACTAGATCCGCTCGATCCCGACACGAACGAAGATGGGTTACCCGATTACCATGAGGTTACCAATGTTTATTCCCTCGACATAGATGGCGATGGCGAACAGAACATATGGGACTTCGATAACGATGGGGATGGCGTGAAGGACCGGCTAGATCTCTCCCCAGGCGCTAAATCAACCAGCCACTCCTCTATTAATTTCAGTCTCACAACTGACCAAAACCCCCTCCTGCTAACCTTCCAGGTGCGCCCTCAGGATGCAGAAAATTTGAAATTCATAGACCAGTCTTGGAACTGGCCCTTGGATAACGAAAGCAGGATGCAAGATCTGGATAATTCGACGCGGGATGTGGTAATGGTTCCCTGGCTCCGCGTGAGTGGAAACTATCTTCCCAACCAATCATCAGTGAACGATTGGGGGATAAGTATAACATCTGATGCGATGGAGGTTAACCTTAACGCAAACCGCGAGCATGGAACCATCGCGGCGTTAACTGGTAGATTTTTCCTCCCCGCCCCTCCGGCTAGCCTTTCACTTGAGGTAGAGCTGCTGTGGAAGGTTTCTGGTTTTAGTGACTGTGTAGTCAAATCGATAGAAGGCCAGAATGGCATGTACGTTACCATTGGGGACAATTCGATGGCGATTGCTAATACTAGCGTAGAATCGGAAGGGAGACTGAAATGGGTTGAAATGGGTGGTAATAATGTATCCCTTCAAGTAGTCAATGGACCGTATCTTTCTGTTGCCGATAATGGAATTTTGGTAGCTAACGGGACTTCCGTTGGTGCGAGAGAAACGTTCGAGGTGACTTATGAATCAGGTAATGACGCACATTTCAAGGCTTACAATAATCAATACCTGTCAGTTCGGCCCGATGGAGTAATTGTAGCGAATAGCACGACAACGGAGGTTTTCACAGTGAATGATATGGGTTATTACCCAGAGGTCACCCCTCTCGTCACTTATAAAGACAATTTTATGATTACGGGTCTTAATATTGAGGAATCTCTTGGCTCTGATGTTGGGATTTTTTACAGCGAAGATACGAATCAGACAATCGCAGCTAACTTGATTATGGATTATATTTTCCTCAGAAACGCCACAACGACAATCTGGGATATGCCAGCGATGCTAAGCTCCGATTACAATGTAACGATTGACAATCGCACTGAAACGTATATGGAAAAAAATGAAGCCTTTGTCCAAGCAGGTAATGTCCTTATACCTGAAATTTTGAGTGGATTATCTTCTAATGCAACACTGCCGTTCATCGTTGTTAATGAGGATGATTGCAAGACGATTGATCTGTCAGATATCCCCTCCGGGTCATACATTATAGGGGCCACCAACACAATAAACTTGACCGCAGCTCCCATGGTGATCACCAAGAGTATGAAAATGTTTTTCTATAACATCTCGAGCCAGAAAAAACTCATAGCGATGGAAATGATGGCTGAGATAGAGAACTGGGGGCTGGATGAAAACGCCACGCACATTCTGATGTTTCTAGTGTGGAAATGGCATATTGGACAACAGATGGTGACTTCAATCGGTGGGGTTCCAATAGATTTCTCAGCTTTCGAACCTGAATGGTCGATAGTGAATTTTACGAAGGAAATTGTTACTACTGGAATCTCTCTCGCGGTGGATATATTCAGAGAGACGGGGGGACATATTATCAAAACCCGAGCTTCTAGAACCGCGCAAGAGCTCTTTGATTTCCTTGACGATTTAGTGAAAAGAGGGTGGAGCATATCCTTTAAAGGAAAGAAGTTAGGTGAATTCAATTTCAAAGGAATGAAACAAGCCCAAATCATAAAAAGTAGTAAATGGATGAAATTTTTTAAAGGATTAGGGAAGGCATTAGTTATAATAGATGTAGCTCTCAGCATCGTCTCTTGGGCTTTATCAATCAAAAATGCTGTTGATACTGCAGAGGCGTATCGAGAGGCATTGGATGACGCGTATGGGGATGAATATTTAGCAATCTCGGCTACCATTACGACGATTTTCTACGCAATTTTAATTGCACTAATAATTGCGCTATTTTTATCAGGAGTGGGAATAGTATTAGGCATAGTTCTGGCGATATTATTAGCCGTTTTCGGGGTGTTCTTGGATCGCATCATTGGAGCAATAGTCGGCTGGATCATGGGCGATCCCGAGGATTTTTTTCACGCTGAACCCGGTCTTGACATAGAAGGCAGTCCAGAATCCACCATCCTTGATTATGATAATAACGGATTGGATGTTGGAGATCAGATCGAAATCCTTACTCACTTAGTCGGGACTATTACAGGCGCCGGTGAAGACCCCACCTTGCTAGGCTTTAACTATATCATACCTTGGATCAGCATTCCTTCTCCCTCAGATCCCTATACCGTCGTTAGTACGCGATTAAATGAAACGTATCCAGATTCCCCACTTGATTACCTATCTTCGCGACTCTTGAATTATACCGGTGTAGGAATTGTCAACTCCACTTATAAGGAAGATAAATTCGATTCGATTGCATGGATAAGGCCCGGGATTCCCATGGTTAACTTTCCCGTGAATCTTATACTGAATGGTGATTATCACATCTATTCAAAATATTACCATGAAATACTGGGGATCTGGGACTGCTGGCATTCGAAATATACTGATAACTCCACCACGCCGTTTCAACTTATGACGCTCTACTATGATGTAATGCCTGGTTCTCTGGATGATTTTATTAGTTGGGGCGCAATCGAGCTTAACGATCGCGATGGGGATGGGCTCAATGACAGTGAAGAACTATCACAGGGCGTTTCTGATATGAACCGATACGATACCGACGCGGATGGGTTGAACGATAAATTCGAAATTGATCATGGCATTTTACCAAATGATTGCGATACCGATGAGGACGGTTTAATAGACAAATATGAGTATGTCTACGGTACAAACGCGACTAATAAGGATTCTGACGGTGATGGTATTTATGATTACCTTGAAATTGCGGGTTGGATAATCTCGTTTAACTATAGTGGTCTGCCATTTCAGATGCGGGTTTTCTCCAATCCTGCGTTGAACGATACGGATGGTGATGGTTATTCTGATGGCGCCGAGTACTGGAGTGGGCTGAATCCCAGATCCAAAGATACAAATGGTGATGGGGTCGATGATGTTGCAGTCCCACAGGTGGAAATAATTGGCATCTTACAGAATTCCACTGATATTGCGGCTGATATTGTTAACACTTCCTGTACGGTCACCGAATTTGCAGTTGACGGTGATGGATATGTCTATTTCCCAGCTATCATTCCTGGAAATAATGATACCATCGGAGTGCTTTACTCAAACTTGACTTATTACAACAATTGGACTCTCAACTTCAGCTCGGGAATTGTGGGGATCGATAGAGCTAATGAACTCCTTTTTATCGAAAATGAAAGTTCTGCAGGTAATTTCTGGAATTTCACCCTTAACGGAACAAATCCTAATGTAGATCAGTTAATTTCCCCAGCAGCTGTTCCTGTGGGGATCGCAATTGATTCTAATGGTTTTATCTATACTACCCAAACTGGCGCTGTTACTCAAATCAGCAAATTCTGGCCAAATGGGACATATATCGAGGGCTATGGGAGTGCTGGTGTAAATCCCGAACAGTTCAAAAAGATAGGTCCTATTGCGTTAGACGATACAAATGGATTCATCTATGTCCTCGATGGGGATGGTGTTACCTCTACGCAACGCGTCATGAAGTTTAACAAAACTGATGGATCTTTTATTACCACCCTACCAAACGGCTATGGGGAAATGGTAGATATCGCGGTTGATGCCGATGGCTGGGTATATATCCTCGATCAATTCGATACGGAGTTAGGAGAGGGTTGCGTCAGGAGGTTCGATCACAATGGTATGGAAGATAGGAACTTCATACTTACGGATATAAACCGGACGAAACCTTGGGAACTCATACATTATCCATTGAGAATTGATATTGATCCGAATAAAAACATCTACATTCTAGAAAACAAAACCCCTAATAATCCCAATCCTAAACTCATGAAGTTTAGACCAAATGTAACCTTAATCCCCCCCAATATAACGAACGATGTGTATGATTGGGATGGTGATGGATTATGGAACCTGTTTGAGGTTGTGGGTTGGAATACGACCTTCGTAAACAACGAATCGGTAACAACACTCGCTGTCAATAGCAATCCCTTAATGCGAGACACAGATTTAGATGGTCTAAACGATTATTATGAGAACTTATCAATGTCAAATCCACGTGATACGGATACTGATGGTGATGGTTTATCCGACTTCTTTGAATGGGAACTCGGTACTAACCTGACTGATGATGATACAGATGGCGATAACCTGTCCGATTCAATTGAGGTCTTATTTGGATCAAATCCCATAAATAGCTCGGATACGGATAACGATGGGTTACCAGATCCCCTGGAATACCTCCTCAAATCAAATCCCAACAGCAATGATACTGACCATGATGGCGCAAACGACTCCCAAGAATATTACGGGAACTCTTATGGGAACTCTAGTCTGTTGGATCCCGATACTGATGACGATTTCATGCTTGATGGACTTGAATATTTACTCAATTGTGATCCAAACGACAAAGATACGGATGATGATGGCTTAATGGATGGCGAGGAACTTATTTATAACACTGATCCAACCAATAACGACACGGATGGCGAAGGCGCGATAGATGGGCTTGAAGTGGATCTTTGGTTGTGTCCAGTGGACCCTGATACTGATGACGATGGTCTGACTGACTGGGAAGAGCTGTTTTGGGGATTAAATCCGTTGAACAATGACACCGACGCAGATGGCGTACCTGATGCCTTGGATAATGATACTCTACTCATGTTAACAACAACAATGTACGTGTCCTTCGACCCCGATCCTTACAATAATAGCTTATTATTCGCCCAAAATCTTGGTCTAGTGGGTAATGTAACTATTGTCTCGGTTGATGAACTGCTAGCGAACCACATTAATGCCTCATTAATCGTGCTTGTGGGACGACCTGCTCCCATTAACGGAACCGTGGGTGGATTAATTTACAATTTATTAGCAGATTCCGGAACTGTCCTTGCAGAGATGATGGCGCCAGATTCGCATAAAATGGTGATCCGTTATGGCGTGTGGACGAGTACTCAGACGGTGATAATGCTCTCAGAAGCGTATCCATTGGACGGATTCAGGGTTTTCTCGGATATTAAGGCGAGAAATATCACCATTGGTCCCAATTCCTTTTTCGTCCAGTACAAAACAACGCCCATATCCCATAATACGACTCATTACGTATATGGGTTTCAGGTTGACGATATTGACGCGATAAAAGCCACCGACTCTATCGTTTCAATTCAACTTGAAGATTGGGCCATACCGAGCATAAATATTACTATATACAATGAATCTACAATCTCCGATTCCATAACCCGGCACAATGGCTTGAGTGTAGGTTCAACTGCCCTCGGGAAATATCTCGAAATAACCCTAACGATCAATGGATCTACTACCGAAACTGTTGAGAGTGCTTACATTCAGATTTATTATAGAGCGTCAGACCTTGACCGGGATGGTGATGGAGTTATTGGTGGTCCTTTCGATATCGATGAGTCTACATTGGCGTTTTATTGGTACGATGAGACCACTGGAACGTGGGTAAAGCTTACAGCGGACTTAGACTGGGTCCTTGGGGTGGGAGTCAACACAACTGACGTAGTCCTGTACGGTGAGAGCTACGCAGGTTTCATCTGGGCTCGTGTGACCCACCTTTCCACCTACGGCGTTGGAGGTTCCAGTATCGGAATACCACCCTTTGTCTTTCCTTTAGTTTTACTCTTAGCATTAGTTGGTGTTGGGGTATCCATGTATATCTTGGAATACCGGAGAGCTCAGATCGCTAAAGAGCGCAAGAAGAAGAAAGAAAAACCAAAATGGAAATCCAAGGCTCCGGAAAAAGCTCAGATTGGAGCAGTTGAAGAAATAGAGGGTATCGGACCTCAATATGCCAAACTTTTGAAACAAATGAATATCAACACAACGGAAGAGTTACGTACTATTTCGTTCGTTCAAATAGCGGAAGCCACAGATATTAGTACAAAATTGCTGTATAAGTGGCAATGCATCGCTGACCTCTTTCGTGTGAGACGGGCGGCGGAAGAATACACAGAATTGCTCTTTGAAATGGGTATCCATACTGTAAGAGCATTGAGTGAACAAGATGTTGATATTCTTCATGCTAATGTACGAGCCTTTGCCGCGAAAGTGTCCCAGAAGCCCAGCTGGCGTGGTAAAGTCAAGAAGGTGCCGACTCGGAGAGATGTGGAAGCTTGGATTGCGAGCGCAAAAGAGTTAGTTAGTAAACAAGAGAGCGAAGTAAAAACAGTTACAACAATAGAACCGCCAAAACCAATTACGAAAGTAAAAAAAGTAAAGCCAATTACGAAGGTAGAGACAAAAAAAGAGGTCGAAGAGGAAGAACCAAAAAAGTTAGAATCTATAGCTCCTGAAAAATCTCAGATCGGCGCCATTGAAGAAATCGAAGGGATTGGACCTGAGTATTCAACACTGTTGAAACAAATGAATATCAATACGACGGAAGATTTACGAACTATTTCATTCATTTCAATAGCGGAAGCCACAGATATTAGTACAAAATTACTGTATAAATGGCATTGCATTGCTGACCTCTTTCGCGTGAGGCGGGCGGCGGAAGAATACACCGAATTCCTTTTTGAAATGGGGATCCAAACTGTCCGCCAATTGAGCGAACAAAGGATTGATGATCTTTACAAGAAAGTACAAAACTTTGCCGCCGAAGTGGCCCTGAAGCCCTCCTGGCGTGGGAAGGTCAAGAAAGTGCCGACTCGGAGCGATGTGGAAGCTTGGATTGCTAGCGCAAAACAGTTAATAAAAAAAGGAACTAAATAATTTTTGGTGGGTATAACTATGAGTTTAGAAATTTTGGACTTGGTAACCGGATTATATGAGAATGGCGGCCTCGCCATCTTTGGGTTTATCGCTGCTGGCTTGGTTGGACTGCAAACTTATTTTACTTTTATACTGTGGAAAAATGGAGATGACTCCTATTTCAAGCGATTCATTTCATTCCATATTGCAACCATTGTAATCCTTTTTAGCTCCATAAACTACGTGATAATCCTGCAAGGGCCTTTAGACTATGATTTGCTTGTTTTTACAATGTTCTTCTTTTTGATTGGTACTACTATTGCTGCTGGCATACAGATATTCGATTATGTTCAAAATAAATGGCTTAAAAAGGAGGAGAACGCATGAGTAGTGGTTTCGCTGGATTCTATATTAGTCTTGGAATTCTCTGCTTCGTGATAGCTGCTTTCTTTATTTTGCGTGGATATAACCGATTTAATGAATGGCAGACTGGAAATAAAGATGAACTTTGGAGAAGTATCTCTTTCTTATCAGGTGGTGCGGGCTCTATCCTTTTAGGAATAGGGTTAATTGGAATAGCAACTTCACCAACTCCTGCAGCTTTAAGTGCGTGGGTAACTGTGAGTTTTGTGGGTCTAATTTTAGGTACCGCTGCAATGGGCTTAATGACCTACTTTTATTTTCTTAAATGGCGGTCCCTCATCAACCGGTAAGAGCATCTTTCATTATTCCTTTAACCATAATCCATACCTTTCTGAGGAATTAACACCCTTTTACTTTATTTTTCTTTTTGGAAAGCATTTATGTAGGATCCTAAAAAAAAGGATTTCAGGGTAATAGCTCGAATAAATTAACAACGTTAACATTTAGATTCTCCCTCGGAACGGTGAAAGAATAAAGAAGGGACATGTAATGAAAAAATTTTACAAGATTTTAATTGGATTAATGATAATATTCCTTTTTCTTGGCGCTTGGGCGAAAGAAATTCAGGATCACTCAGATTTTGTAAAGTCAAATAAAGGAAAAATAGAGGATTATGGCGATTTTAATATAGCAGACATCGATCCCCCGAAAAAACCCTATTCTTTGGCGAATCTAGTGATTGAATTGCAAAATGTCTCTCTGGATCAAAATGATACGGATGGCGATGGATTATATGATGCAGTGGAAGCAGTTCTAGGTACTAATTTTGAGAATACAGATTCAGATTTTGATAACTTAAATGATAGCTATGAGATAGATATTGGGCTTGATCCGCTGAATCCCGACACAAATGAGGATGGATTACCCGATTATTACGAGATTGTAAATGTATATTCGCTCGACATCGATAGTGACGGAGATCCAAATACATGGGATTTTGATAATGATGGGGACGGTGTGAACGACCGGTTAGATCTCTCTCCAGGGGCTAAATCAACAGTTCATACTTCGTTTACTTTTGATATCACCACAGATCAGAAACCGATCTTCATTACCTTTCAGTTGCGACCGAATAATGCTGCTCATTTGAAGCTGCTTGATCAATCATGGGATTGGCCCTGGGATAATGAAAGTACGATGCAAGATCTGGATAATTCTAAAGAAGATGTGTTCATGGCCCCTTGGCTTCGCGTGGATGCTAATGATACTCCGAACCAGACGGAAGTGGAGGATTATGGCATGGTGATCACCTCTACTGGAATGGAAGTTTCACTTAGTCCCAATCGTGAACATGGGTCCATTAAGGCGTTAACTGGTAGAATATACCATCCATCCCCACCAGCTAGTTTATCCTTAGATATAGAGCTTCTATGGAAAGTTTTTGGTCTGACCGATAAAGTAGCAAAAGCGGTAGAGGCACCCAATGGTAATTATGTAACCATTGGGAACGATTCGATTGCAATTGCTACTACGACGGAAGTATCAGATGGAATGCTTTCATGGATTGATTTAGGAAGCAATAACGTAGCACTCAAACTAATTAATGGTCCCTATCTTTCGGTTGCAGATGACGGCACTGTAGTGGCTAACGGAACGGCAATTGGGAACAGGGAAACATTCGAAGTAGAGTATACTTTTGGGAACTATGCCTCGTTCAAAGCATTTAATAATAACTATTTAGACCTTAGAGGTGATGATGTACTGATAGCGGACAGCATATTTCCAGTGGAATTTGTAGTACATGACCTAGGTTCCTACCCTGAATTTATCAACCTTGTCACATACAATGATGACTTCATGATCACGGGTCTTACTATCGAGGAGAGTTTTGGTTCGGATATGGGGGTGTTCTATAGCTCTAATAAGAATCAGACCATAGCAGCGAATTTGATTATGGATTATATTTTCCTCAGAAATGCCACCACAACAATCTGGGATATGCCAACGATGTTAACCGATTATAATGTAACGGTATCAAATCGCACAGAATCGTTTGTGGAAAAAATTCAAGCGATCATCGAAACGGGAAATTTGCATATACCTGAAATTTTGAGCATGCTGCCTGCTAATGAAACGCTGCCGATCATTCTGGGGTATGAGGATAATTCCAAGGTCCTGGATCTATCAGATATCACATCTGGGTCCTACATTATCGGGGATACTAATTTGATAAACTTAACTGCGGAACCGATAACAACCCAAAAGAGTATGAAATTGAATTTCCATAATACCTCAAGCAAAAAGTTAATTATGGGTGGATATATCATGCTCGAGATAGACCGTTGGGGGCTGGATGCCAATACCACACTTGATTTAAAGACGTTAATCTGGAAATGGAACCTTGGGCAGGTGTCTATCACGAAAGAGGGCATGCTCCAAACTAACTTTACCGAATTTCAACCAGAGTCTGAAATAGAAAACTGTACGACCAAAATTGGAATATTAGGTCTTGATATATTAGGTACTACTTTCACCTCGGCTGGGATGGCGATTATCGAGACGAAAGCCTCAACAAAAGCAGAGCCACTCTATATTTTCCTTGAGTATTTAACTGAATATGGTTTGAAACTCACCCCTGGAGGGCAGAAATGGAGCGAATTCAATTATTTATCTGAATTGGTAGCGGATACTCTGATTCTGGAAAGCACTCCAAAGTATATAATACCTCAAACAGCTAAAACAGGTTTTACTTTAATCGATGTGATTCCTTGGATGCTATTTTATAATTTTACACTTTCATATTCATTAGTTTTTGAGGTAATTAATTTATATGAAACGGAAATTTGTGATAGAACTTATGGGCATGATGTTTTTGACTTCATGACAAAAGATTTAGAGGTATATGCCGTTATTTCACAGGTGTGGGGATTGCTCTCGTTAAGCTGGCTGATATTAAGTATAGGAATAGGTTTGGGTTTGTTTACAGGGATTCTTTGGCTTCTTGGGCCTCTTGCGGGAATTGGTGCGGTAGTGGGTAGTTTATTTTTTTGGATTAAATATTTGTGGGTCGGTGTTAATACAGCATTTGTTGGCTTCTGGGAAACTTTTGCTCAATATATATTTAACGCTCTGAATAGCTTATTTCATCAAGTTTTTGGAATGGGGGAAATTACAGATTATTTTCATGCAGAACCTGTTGTTGAAATTGAAGGCAATATCGAACCTACTATAATCGACAAAGACGAAAATGGTCTGGATGTTGGGGATCGAATCGAAATTCTCACCCACTTGGTCGGAATTATAAGAGGCGAGGGTGAAAACCGAATTTTGCAGGATTGGAGCTATATTATTCCTTGGATCGACATCGATCCGCCTTCTGGCTCTGATTCCACAACCAATCCAAACATCTACATGGGTAATCAATGGGATTTGCCAGATACCACACCCTTATTGAATCGTACAAGTGTAGATAACGTTAATTCGACACAGCGGGAGGATAGGTACGATTCGATGGCATGGATCGAGCCTGGAATCGGCATGCGTAACTTTCCGGTTAAACTTCAGTTTAATGTAGCGTATAATCTACGAGAAGTCTGGTACCATAAATTAAAAATGTTCAATTGGCTAGAGGTGCCCTTTTATAAATGCTGGCACTCTCAATGGAATTATGGTAGCACCTACTTTCGACCTACAACGCTTACAACGCTCTATTATGATGTTTTTCCGGGAACGCTCGATAGGTTTCTTGGTTGGAGGGCAATTACTCGTAATGATCGGGATGGGGATGGGCTCAATAACAGTGTAGAACTAGCACAAGGCGTTTCAGATGTGAAACGGTATGATACAGATGCGGATGGATTGAATGATAAGTATGAAATTGACATTGGAACTGATCCAGCCTACTGTGATACGGATGAGGATGGGTTAATTGATAAATACGAGTTTATCTATGGTACAAATGCCACAAATGGTGATTCCGATGGAGATGGTATTAATGATTATCTTGAAATTGTAGGCTGGGTAATCGCATTTAATTATAGTGGGCAAATTTTTGAGATGCGGGTTTTCTCAAACCCAACGTTGAACGATACTGATTGGGATGGGTTTAGTGATGGCGATGAGTACTGGAGTGGGCTTAATCCTCGGTCGCAGGATACGGATGGGGATGGAACTAAGGATGTAGCAACCCCTCAAGTAGAAATCATCGCTATCTTACAGAATATTACGAGTATAGAAACGATCACGTTAAATTCCACCTATACCATATCGGAATTTGCGGTGGATAACGACGGATCTGTCTATCTTCCAGTCAGTATCCCAGGAAATAATGGTAGTATGATAAAACTTCATACCAACTTGACGTATTCCGATAATTGGACGCTTGATTTTAGTCCAGGAATAGTGGGTATCGATAGGGCTAAAGAATTAATTTTTATAGAATCGGAAGGGTCGACTGGTGAGTTCTGGAACTTTACTTTGGTCGGAGTAACTCAGGGTATGAATAATTTAACGGATTCAGCTGCTGTTGCACGAGGTATTGCTATTGATTCTAGCGGCTTTATCTATACTAGCCAAGAGGGTACCGTGACTCAAATTAGCAGGTTTTTCCCAAATGGAACCTATATTGAGGGCTATGGCAGTGCGGGACCCAACCCTGAGCAATTTAAAAAGATAGGTGCTATTGCAGTAGATGAGAAATACGGATTCATCTATGTGCTTGATGGCGATGGCGTTGCATCGACCCAGCGCATTATGAAGTTCAACAAAACAGACGGATCTTTCATAGCCACCTTGCCAAACGGGTACGGGAAAATGGTGGATATCACGACCGATTCAGATGGCTGGGTCTATATCCTTGACCAGTTCGATCCCGAAATGGGGGAGGGCTGTGTACGGAAGTTTGATCAGAATGGCATGGAGGATCGAAATTTTATACTTACAGATACGAATGGCACGCAACCCTGGATGTTGGTGCATTATCCATTGAGAATCGAGGTTGGTTCTGATAAAAATATCTATATTCTTGAAAATAAAACCTTAGAAAATCCAAATCCAAAAATACTCAAGTTTAAACCGAATGTAACTCTTATTCCACCCCCAATTTCCAATAATAAATACGATTGGGATGGAGATGGATTGGGAAACCTAAGGGAAGTCGTGGGATGGAATGTGTCATTCGTAAACAATGGATCAGTGACAACTCTCACCGTGAATAGTGAATATTTAACAAGAGATACTGACTTTGATGGGTTGAACGATTTTTACGAGAATCTCTCCAGAACAAATCCACAGGACCCTGATACGGATGGAGATGGCTTATCCGATTTCTATGAGTGGAGATTTGGTACCAACCTCACCAATGATGATACGGACGGCGATGGGTTATCTGATTCCGATGAAATTATGATTGGATCAGATCCTATCAGTCTGTGGGATACGGATTCTGATGGATTATTGGATGTACAGGAGTTTTGGCTCAACTCAGATCCTACGAAGAACGACACCGATGATGATAGGGCGTCTGACTTTCAAGAAGTTCTGGGTAATTCTAGCCTCTTAGATCCGGATACGGATGACGATTTTATGCTTGATGGAATGGATTATGCACTCTTGTGCGATCCGAATGATCGAGATACGGATGATGATGGTTTAACCGATGGAGAGGAGATCATTTATGGCACGAATCCAACTCTCAGCGACACGGATGGGGATGGTGCAATTGATGGGCTGGAAGTGGAGCTATGGTTAGATCCACTTGACAATGATACTGATGATGATGGTCTCCTGGATTGGGCTGAACTGTATTGGGGGACTAATCCGATGAATAATGATACAGATTTTGATGGAATACCCGATGGATTAGATAATGATACTCAGCTCGCCTTCGATGCACCTATCGTCGTTGCGTTTGATCCTGATCCCTATAATAACAGCCTGCAATTTGCACAGAATCTGAATATAACGACTAATGTTACCATCGTCTCAGTTGATGAGCTGTTAACGAATCACACCAACGCCTCACATATAATACTTGTGGGCAGACCTGCCCCGGAAAATGATACGGTAAGCGGATTAATATATGATTTATTAGCAGATACCGGCTCTATCCTCTCGGAGATGATGGCACCGGATTCAGACAAATTGCTAGTTCGGCATGGGGTATGGACGAGCTGCCAGACCGTGATAATAGTCTCACAGGTATATCCCCTAGACGCCTACAAGGTATTCAGTAGTGTTAAAGCGAAAAATGTGACCATCCTCCCGAATTCAGTGCTAGTCAAGTATAAAACCACGCCGATATTACACAATACAACCGCCTATAATTATGGATTCGAACTAGACGAAATAGACACCGTGAAAACAACCGACGCGATCTTTTCAGTTGTACTTGGCAATTGGTCCCGGCCGACCATCCAGCTTACTAGATACGATCAAGACACTGTACCGCATCCACTGGAGGCAAATAGGGGATTGAAATTAGGCGAAATGGCACTGGGCAAGTATCTTGAGGTGACCATGTTCGCGAATGGATCCACTTTAGGGACCTTTGAGGAAGCCATCATCATTATTCTGATTCGCCCGTCTGACCTCGACCTTGATGGGAATGGGTACATTACTGATCCTTGGGACCTCAGCGAGAGTGACTTGAATCTTTTCTATTTCGATGAGACGACCGGTTCCTGGATAAAACTCACAACCGATTTGAGCTGGGTGCTTGATATTGGGGTCAACACAACTGATTTTGAACTATATGGGGAATCCTTTACTGGGTATATTTGGGCTCGAGTGACTCATCTCTCCCTATTCACGGCTGGCGGTCTCCAGAATGCGCATTATTGGGACTTTAGTATGTTTCTCGTCCTCCTCGCTCTCATTGTCGCGGGTGCGGCAGTCTTAATCTATTCACAACGAAGAAAATTGAAGCCTATCGTCAAAAAAATCAGAAGACGTCCAATGGATAACATCGAATGGGAAATGACAGATAAAACTCTGGTTCTAAAATTCGACATTACCAAGGAATTTGGTGAATCTAGGTCCGGTAAGACGATTATCGTAGCGAATTCCCATGGCGGCTGGCACTTTAAAGGTACCATTATTTCCCTTGGGATGATTGCGTATAAGTACCCCACGAAAAAAGATCTTAAACCAAAAAAGAAGCGTGAAATGCAAAATATCCAATTTAAATTAGAAGAGGATTCTGCGATACTTACTATTGATACAACCAAGGATTTTGGTCTCTCCTCAACTGGTAAGAGCCACATAGTCGCCTCATCGCGGGGAAACTACCACATAGAAGGCACCACGATTTATATTGGAATAAATGTTTATAAGAAAATAAGGCAAGCATCTATGGCTGAACCCAAAGAAGTAAAACCAGTACCAAAGAGTAAGCCACTAACGAAAGCAAAAACTAAACCAATTACTGAAAAAAAACCGCCAGCTCCTAAAAAACCTGTAACAAAACCTAAGGATAAGGAATTCAAACCTATTGACGCAACACAACCCCTCATTTTTCTAAAAGACATTCCAGGGGTTGGTCCTGCTAAGATCAAATTGTTGAATCAGGGAAATATCTTCACTATCAAAGACTTAATTAATTGTGACCCTAAAAAAGTCGCTAGTGAAGTAACTGGTTTAGGGATACAAACGCTTAATAAGTGGATAAATCAGGCGAAAGAATTGATTTCAACCTAATTTAAACAACTAAAATATGACTCCAATAGCAATCCAAGATTATTTACCTAATTAATAATCTCGGACTTGATAAACTGCAATCAACCCTTCAAAGCGATTCCTATTTTAAATTTATTTTTGTGGATAGAGTTTTATTGTGAATTCTGCGTAAGGATCTCCCTTCATGATACATTTTGTTTCACGAACTTCTACTTCTAAATTATTCCCGACATATTCTTCGATAGTTTCAACTGCAGCCTCAACGATTCCTGAAATTACCGCACCCCAGGTTTGTTTGCCCATGCTTTCCTCATTAACTAAGATCGTAGTCTCTTTTTTTAATCCTCCACAAAATAAACAGCGATCTAATGTGAATACGACCCTGATTGGGTGATCTTGATCTGCTGGCAAGTATTTACAGCTAGAAAATTTTTGTCCAGTCATTACATAATACGCCGTTTCAATTATTTTGGGCAAATCTTCTAAGTTTTGGGAAAAGACATATTTGCCAACATCCAGAAATTCGTAGGTTATATCGTGACCGGCAACCTTCCCCAATTCAAAAAAATCTTGTAATGCATCTTCTAAGGTTCCATCAGTTAGTTGCATTAGCATTTTCACATCTTCAAGATACGTCAAAGATAAGAATAGTCCAACCAATTTAGGTTGTTTCCACCAGAGATAATGTTTCCCAATTTTTGATAATATTTTTCTAAAAAAGCCTAATTTTTTAGCTACCACCGAATCACCTATTCTATTTCTGTAATTTCATGAGTGCAGATTTCAGATCCACGGGCCTTTGAAGTTAATGTCTGAACAAGAACTTTTGGAATATTTTTATAGCCAAGTTCATGAAATGTATTTAAAAGTTCTTCTATTGCGCCAGCAAGTGCTATGCAAAAATCAAAATCTGTAACTTCGGTTCCTTCCCAGCAAAGGGGACATTTTTTATCATAAATAATCCATTTTCTTGGCTTTTCTTTAGTGAATTCCTCTATTTTATATAGTTTTTCATAAAAAATGAATTTATATGCATTAAATATTAACTTCGGGACTGTGGATCCTTTTGGCATCCAATATTTAAGAACATCTTTCATGAGTGTCTTCCCAAAATTTTTCAGTATTTCACTACCTTCCGTTAAACCCCATTTTTGCTTAATCCGGGGTACTAAATAGTTGTAGATTATTGGTAAAAGTGAGCGACTAAATTTTACTTTTAACATATCTTTCCGTGAAAGCTCAATAAATGGATATACTTCGTTAAAAGGTTCCATCTCTTAACAACTCGGTATTAATTAAGGTTATTCTCCTTTGTAATTCAAATACTCCTTAATTATAATCATACGACTATCTTTATATCAATTATTGATTTTAAGGAATGAAAAAATAATCAATTACACCTCTCAATAAGTGGAACAAACAAGCAAAAGAACTGATCTCAGACTAAATTTAATAATCAAAATATGAATCCAATGTATTCAGCTGACTTTCAAATATAACCTTTGGAAAACTTATTTTCCTACTTCATTTCTGGTTAATTCTGTAA